>CANGVO010000019.1 GCA_947457445.1 Actinomycetota bacterium
AAAATTTTGCACGGCAATTCTCCGCAAGCTGACCCAATGGATGAGAAGTTTAATTACGCCAAAGAATTTAAATCACTAGATCTAAAAGCGCTAACGCGCGATATTGAGAAATTAATGACTACATCACAAGAGTGGTGGCCGGCAGATTACGGACATTACGGTCCGTTCTTTATTCGCATGGCTTGGCATAGCGCCGGCACATATCGCACTAGTGATGGACGCGGCGGCGGTGGTGCAGGTATGCAGCGCTTCGCACCACTTAACAGCTGGCCAGATAACGTAAACCTCGATAAAGCTCGTCGTTTGCTCTGGCCCATTAAGCAAAAGTATGGAAAGAAAATTTCTTGGGCAGATTTAATGATTTTAACTGGCAACATCGCAATCGAATCAATGGGCTTGAAGACATTTGGTTTTGGTGGTGGACGCGAAGATGTTTGGGAACCAGATGAGACTTACTGGGGTAAAGAAGCGCAGTGGCTTGCGGACGAGCGTTACTCTGGCGATCGCAACCTAGAAGATCCTCTTGCAGCAGTGCAGATGGGATTGATTTATGTAAACCCTGAAGGCCCAAATGGAGAACCAGATATCTTGGGATCTGCGCGTGATATTCGCGAAACATTTGCTCGCATGGCGATGAATGATGAAGAAACAGTTGCGTTAATTGCTGGCGGCCACACATTTGGTAAAGCTCACGGTGCTGCAGATCCCGGCAAATATGTCGGCGCAGAACCAGAAGGCGCTGCGATTGAAGAGATGGGTCTTGGCTGGAAGAACTCTTTTGGTAAAGGCAGCGGTGCTGACACAATTTCAAGTGGACTTGAAGGAGCATGGACACCAACTCCAACTAAATGGGATAACACTTACTTCAAGACGTTATTTAAATATGAGTGGAAGCAAACAAAGAGCCCAGCAGGTGCAACGCAATGGATTCCAACAGATGAATCTGCTGCTAAAGCAGTTCCAGATGCACACATTGCTGGCAATACTCATGCACCGGTCATGTTCACAACCGACTTGGCACTTAAGACTGATCCCGCATATGAAAAAATCTCACGCAAGTTCCTGGAAGATCAAAGCGCCTTTGCTGATGCATTCGCTCGTGCTTGGTTTAAATTAACTCACCGCGACATGGGTCCAGTTGCTCGCTACCTGGGACCACTTGTTCCGAAGGAGCAATTGATTTGGCAGGATCCACTTCCAAAGCCAAGCAAAGCTAAGTTAACCGATAAGAAAATTGCAGACCTAAAGAAGGCAATCCTTTCATCAGGACTTTCAACATCTCAATTGGTTGTAACTGCATGGGCATCGGCTTCGACTTTCCGCGGAACTGACAAGCGTGGTGGTGCTAATGGTGCCCGAATCGCACTTGAGCCACAACGCAACTGGGAAGCCAACAATCCTAAGGAACTTGCCAAAATTCTAAAGAAATTAGAGAAAATACAGAAAGATTTCAACGCCAAGAACAAGAAGACGCCAGTTTCGCTGGCTGATCTAATCGTTCTTGGAGGTAGCGCTGCTGTTGAAGCGGCTGCGAAGAAAGCTGGATATAAAGTCTCTGTTCCATTTAAATCAGGACGCACAGATGCAACTCAAGCACAGACAGATGTCGCATCTTTTGCTGTCCTTGAACCATTGGCTGATGGATTCCGCAACTTCGTAAAAGGTAATAGCTCAATACAGGCTGAATACCATCTTGTTGATCGCGCGGCGTTATTAACTCTAACGGCGCCGGAGATGACTGTTCTGGTAGGCGGCTTACGTGTACTTGGCGCCAATGCGGACGGTTCAGATATTGGTGTTTTCACCAAGAAGAAAGGTGAACTAACGAATGACTTCTTCGTTCATCTCTTGTCGCTGAATTCAACTTGGGTTCCAAAACGCGGTACGGAACTATTCGAAGCTCACGATAACAAGTCCGGAAAAGTAAAATGGACTGGTTCACGCGCTGATCTTGTCTTTGGTTCAAACTCTGTCTTGCGCGCATTGGCCGAGGTTTATGCCAGCGATGATGCAAAAGAGAAATTTGTTAAAGACTTTATCGCTGCCTGGACCAAGGTCATGGAACTAGATCGCTTCTAACTAATGCAACAAGCGTTGTGGTCTCCTAAATCTACGGATAATTTGGCGATTGAAACGCTACAAAAGTACGCCCAAGTAAAAAACTTTCATGACCTGCACAAATGGTCCATTGAAAATCCTGAACTTTTTTGGCGTTATGTATTTGAAGATAGCGGAGTTATCGGCAATCTCGGTTCTGAAGGTATCGCAGGCATAGGCGTAAATGGAAGCACTTTCTTTCCTAACGCACAGTTAAACATTGCAGATACCTTGCTTAAGGGTAGTGATGATCAAGTCATCATCACAGAGATAAGTGAATCTGGAGCAAAAAGAAATTACTCGCGGGCGCAAGTTCGCAATATTGCAAATCAAGTTGCTCTCAGACTTCAAGAAATAGGATTAAAGGAAGGCGATGTCGTCTCGGCGATAGTTTCTAACGTTGCTGAGACTGTATTTTTTGCACTAGGAGCCCTCAAGATGGGCGCTATTTTTTCAAGTACGTCTGCTGACTTTGGAACCGCAACTGTATTAGATCGGTTAGAACAGATTGAACCTAAAGTTTTATTGGTTACCACTGGATATCAATACAACGGCAGAGAAATTGATTGCTCTGAAAAAATCAAAGAAATCATCTCGCGTCTTCCAACGATCAAAAAAGTAATATCGATTGGCGCCAAGACGTCTCCCTATATAAGTTTCGATGAATGGGTAGCGAATTGCAATCCGAGCCAAGATATTTCAATTCCGGGAGGATTTGATCGACCTGGATTTATTTTGTTTTCATCCGGCACCACTGGTAAGCCAAAATGTATAGTGCATAGCGCCGCGGGTGTTTTATTGAAAGTTTTGAGTGAACAGAGATATCACCTAGATATAAAAGCGACAGATAGCGTCTTCTATTACACAACTTGTGGCTGGATGATGTGGAACTGGCTTTTTATGGGGCTTGGAACTGGCGCAGGAATCGTTCTATTTGATGGCAATCCGCTCTATCCAACGCCAGAGCGACTCTTTGATATTGCAGAACAGAGCGAACTAACCTTCCTTGGAGTTTCTGCTAAGTACATAGATTCGATTCGCAAGTTATCAATTGAACCGAAGCAAACGCATAAATTGCCAAAATTGCGCACCATAGCCTCAACTGGATCACCTCTTAGCCACGAAGGCTTTGAATATGTCTATAGAAACATTTCAACAAATATCCATTTAGCTTCAATCTCGGGCGGAACTGATATTTGTGGATGTTTTATGTTGGGAGTTCCCAACATGCCGGTCTATGCCGGGCAGATTCAAGGACCTGCTCTGGGTTTAGATGTTCAAGTTTTCTCTGACTCTGGTAAACCTGCACCGTTGGGAGTCAAAGGTGAGTTGGTTTGTCGCAACGCTTTCCCTTCGGTTCCGCTCTATTTTTGGGATGATCGCGATGGCCAGAAATTCCGATCTGCTTACTTTGAAAGATTTGCTGATGTATGGACACATGGTGATTTTCTTGAACTAACAGCCGAAGGCGGATATGTCATGCATGGCCGTTCGGATGCCACGCTAAACGCGGGCGGAGTTCGAATCGGAACCGCCGAGATTTATCGCATCACGGAAGAATTTGATGAAGTTCTTGAATCACTCGCGGTAGCTCAGAAATGGGAGGGTGATACCCGAGTTGTACTTTTTCTGAAAATGGCCGAAGGCAAAATACTCACTGAAGTCTTAATTAATGAAGTTAAATCAGCTTTGAGGCAGAAGGCTAGCCCGCGCCACGTTCCAGCTCTTGTAATTCAAGCACCAGATTTTCCACGGACTAAAAGCAATAAATTGGTAGAAATAGCAGTAGCAAATGCTATTAACCAGGTTACAAATACCAACTTGGGCGCACTTGCCAATCCAGAATCACTAGATTGGTTTACAAACTTAAATCTTTAACTTTTTCCCAGCCGCGAGAACTCCATGAGTTAATTAAAGCCTGCTGAACGCTGACTACATCAACTGCCTCTTTGAAACTCTGACCAAATTCTTTGCTTTCAACAATTGATTGCATAAAGACATAGTCTTCAATCGCAACTAAATCTTCAAAGCCAATGGCATTGGCTTGCCCAGGCACGAAAGCGCCATGGAATGGAAAGCGATCTCCGCCATAAATTGTTGTATAGCCAGTGTTTAGCGAGCTACCGAGTTCGTAATATTGCAATTCATTAATCTTCTCTAAATTCCATAAGAGAGATCCTTTAGTTCCATATATCTCAAAAGCATTCTGGCTTTCTGGCCCGACAACCGTGCGACTGACTTCAAAAGTTCCGGTTGCACCGTTTGCGAAGGTACAGAGCATGGATGCAAAATCTTCATTTTCTACAGGTCCTTTCGGATCGCTGGCTTTACCTCGTGAATAATGACCTGCATTTCCCGATGGGAGGGGACGCTCTTTAATAGTTGTGTTTTGCATTCCAACAACTTCAGAGATTGGACCAACTAAGAATTGAGCCATGGACACGCTATGGCTCAGGATGTCACTAGATACTCCATAACCTGCATCCGCTAATTTGAAACGCCAAGTGAGTAAACCAAGTTCGTCACTTCCATACATGCTTAAGAATCGGCCGCGGTAATGTGTAATTTCTCCCAGTGCGCCACTTGCGATCAGATTCTTCGCGTGCAGAACAAGCGGAGCCCAAACGTAGTTATAACCAACCCCAGTTGGCACTCCAGCGCTCTTTGCAAATTTATATGCCTGAACAGTTTGTTCTGGTTTTCCACCGATTGGCTTCTCGCTAAAGACTGCCTTACCTGCCTTCGTTGCGGCTTCAATCATCGGTAGGTGCAACATATTTGGCGCAGTTACCCAAACGGCATCAACATCAGGCGCTGTTGCAGCCTCCATCCAATCTCCTGTTGCGCGTGCAAATCCATAATCTTCAACTGCGCTCTTTTGCCGCGCTGGATCAACATCGGCACATACTTGCAAGATTGGTTGAAAGCCGCGGTTTGGAAAGAGCGATGGGATTCGCAGAGCGGATCGAGAGTGCGCCTGACCCATCCAACCAAGACCGAGAACAGCAATACGGATATCTTTTTTCATTTTTTAACCTTGCCTTGTGATGAAGTAACTGGACAACGGGGATCTTGCACTTGCTCATTCCATGAATCTCTAATCCAGTGGTGTGCTGGATCATCACAAAAAGCCATACTGCGCTCTGCAGCGGGACCGGCCATAACATTTAGAAAGTACATTGGATATTCGGGAGAAGCAATTGATGGTCCGTGATAACCATGAGGCACAACATAAATATCTTTATCGTGGATTGTTACCGTTTCATCCAGTGATTCGTCGACGGTGTAAACATGGAAGAAGCCAACACCTTCGCTATCACCGTGGTCAGATCCTTCTTTGCCGATTTGAAAATAATAAACCTCTTCATTAATTGTTGGGCATCCGGGGAACTTATCGTGGCGGTGTGGAGGCCACGATGAAAGATTTCCGCCTGGAGTAATTACTTCACAGACCAGAATTTTGTGGCATGCAGTAAAACTAGTTGGAGTTGCAATGTTATTTACCTGACGAGTCGCTTTACCGGAGCCACGGACTTCCACCGAAACTGCTTCAGCTGGCGTGTAACAAACTGGGAATTGCTCACTCGCTTCAGCCGTTAAAAGCGCAACTTCACCAGATTTTCCAGAGAACTTCACCGATGAATTAACCGGAAGATAAATCCAGTCAGAGACTGCTGCAAATACACCAGTGCGCCCCTTTAAAGTAAATGATTGGCCATCTACATCGACTTTCACGTCTTGGGCAGAAAGAGGAAGCAAAATTGCTTCGCGCCCAACCAGTGAAATTGAAACTTCTGCATTCTTTGCAAGGTCATAGGTATAGAAGCCGCAGAATTCCCATTGCGCATCTTTTGGGGTTAATGAAATCTCTGCTTCTTTAGTAGCTAAAGTTCCTGCAGGTTTGTACCAACTCATGATTAACCTTTTCTAACCATCTTTGCTGCGCGAGATACGGCAGCTTCTACATCTAGATCTTCTCCGAACAGTAGCGCGCGACCAGGAACTAACCCGCGAATATTCGGAACTGTTAGCGCTCTTTCCCACTTGGCAAAGACCTCTTCCCAATTACTTCCGGGATCGCCACCTAATAACAAAATCGGGCAGCTAGTTGCTGCGGCAACTTTTTCTGGATTTGAAGGTGCTGGAATCTTTAGCCAGGTATACGCCGACGATGAACCAAGTCCAGATGCGATTGAAACCACCTTGATTAACTTTTCCTCAGAAGGATCTAGTACCGCTCGTCCATCAGCGTTCTTCATATATGGAAGTGGCTCAATCATCGAAACCAGTTCGAGATCTGCCAGTTGCGTCGTTACTTGCGCGACCATTTCAATAGTTCTTGCAGTGCCAGGGTCTGTCTCATCAATTCGCAAAAGAGTTTTTCCACCATCTAGCCCCATGCTCTTTATATGTTCGGCGTCATAAGCCGTTAGTCGATCATCGATCTCCCAAGAAGCTCCGATAATTCCGCCGCGATTCATGGTGCCAATGGCTACTTTTTCTTCAAGTGCTCCAAGCCAAGCGAGCTCTTCTAATATATCGGCGCTAGCCATAACGCCATCTACTCCAGCAACTGCTAAACCGCGAATCAATTTATCTAGCAATAGATAACGATCGGCAATTGCTGTTGGATTATTTCCTGCCGCAATAATTCCGCGAGCTGTGTGATCGGCAGCAAGTAACATCAATTTGCCGTCTTTACCTGCAACAGTTCTGCGCGCACGTTTCTTTAGGGCTTTTTGCAATGATGCCGGGTTATTTATCCGGGTTTCCATTAGTTCGAGATAGCGCTTACGATCAAATGTCATAGTCGCTTACCTCCTGTGTCAATAAAGTTATTGAGAATCTCAATCGTTGGCATTGCATCGGAACACATTAACTCAGAAGCCAAATAGGCACCAGCAGCGTTAGCAAATTCACCTATTTGTTTTAACTCCCACCCACTTAACAAGCCATGCACAAGCGCGCCACCGAATGCATCACCGGCACCTAATCCGCAGACCAATTTGATTGCAAGGGGCGCAATAACGATGCGCTCCTGCGCTGTGGCAAGGAGTACGCCATCACCACCCATTTTTACGATTGCAATTCGAACTCCTCGTTTTAAAAGCTCAGTCGCGGCTTCCTGAGGATCTGAAATTCCAAGTGCGACTTGGCACTCAGCAATATTTCCAATTGCAATTGTGCACATCGCAATCGCCTCTTGTGCGGCAACCCTTGCTGCTTCGATATTGGGCCAGAACGAAGGTCGGTAATCTAAATCGATAATTGATTCTGAATTACGTCCGCGTTGATTCAGCCAAGCAATCGCACTTTTTCCGGTTTCACCACTAGATAGCGAACATGCGCTCACCCAGAAAATTTTGGCAGATTGCAAAGTTTCTGAATCAATATCACCAACGGTTAATTGAGTGTCAGGTGCGTGCGGCTGGCGATGAAAAATAATCTTGGGATCCTCTGGTGGATCTTGTGAAGCAAGAACTACTGGAGTTAGCCCACTCTCTGCCACTTTAACAAAATCAGTCTTGACCCCAAATTCTTTCAATTTATTATGAACGTACTGACCAAGTGGATCGACTCCGACCTTGGTAACTATTGCGGCGCTATGACCCAATTTTGCTGCGGCAACTGCGACATTAGTAGGTGAGCCGCCAATTGATTTATGGAAAGTTTGAGGCTGGCTAAATGAGGTGTTGATCTGTTCGGCGAAAAGGTCAACGCTAATTCGACCAACGGTAATCAGGTCGAGTTGCATGAATTTCACAATCCTTTTCAAAGTTAATCTGCTCAAGATCTTCTGATTTACTGATACGAACTATATAGTGCAGACCTAGCCACTTGGAAGCGGGAGATCGAGCGCCAAATGAGAATTGCAGTTATTGGCGCTGGACGTATGGGGGCGCTACGCACCGAAGATTTGGTAAAAGTTGGTGCGGATGTAACGGTCTTTAATCGATCACTTGCTGGCGCAAAGTTGCTCGCCGATAAATTCAACACACAATATGGAGAGTTCTCCGATATACATGCGTCTGAATTTGATGGTTATGTAGTTGCCACAGCAACTGATTCGCACGTGGCTTTGCTTGCTCAGTTAATTCCTCTTGGGAAACCGATTCTCTGCGAGAAACCAATCTCTTTGATTGTAGAAGATACTGATTCTGTAATTGAGGATTGCAAGAGAACTGGAACGCAGATCCAAGTGGGCTTTCAAAGACGTTTTGATCCGCCTCTTAGCAAGGCCGCAAAATTGGTTGCTAATGGTGAAATAGGAACTTTGTATGCCATGCATATGTATGCCCATGATCATCTGCCTTCTACTCTCGAGTTTCTTGAGGGAAGCGGCAGCATCTACCGAGATTTACACGTTCATGATTTTGATCTAATTAGATGGATAACTCAAAGCGAGATTTCTAAAGTTTATGCCACCCAAGCCGTTCGTGAACATAAACAATACGCAAAGTATGATGATGCCGATGTTTCACTTATTTCTGTAACGACAGAAAGCGGTGTTCAGATTGCAATTACAGGAACACGCCACAATCCAGTCGGCCACGATGTGCGAATTGAAATCTTTGGCTCGAAGGATTCAGTTGCAGTTGGTTTAAATCGCAAGACTCCAATTCATGATGTGGATGGTCAGCTAGATTTTGCCGAAGTTAGGTACCAAGGGTTTATCGAAAGATTCCGTGAAGCTTTTGCAGCAGAAACTTCTGCTTTTTACGATTTTGTACAAGGCAAAATTGCCAACCCATGTCCGCCTGAGTCTGCTCGTCAAGCCTTACGAGCCGCGATTGCATGTGAAGAATCCATTAAATCTGGAAGCGCAGTCATCGTTAAGAATTAGTCAACTGACTGTGGTGGGACGGGTCGGACTTGAACCGACGACGACCGAATTATGAGTTCGGGGCTCTAACCAACTGAGCTACCGTCCCTGGTGGGGATGAGCGAACTTTACTGTACTTAAAGACCTGCTTTTCCGAGCAACTGATTTAGATGCTCCAAGTGGTGATGTGCGTGCGGTAATTCTTCTCGTGTATGTGTTGTTAACACTCCAGCGACAGTGCAGCCCGCATCTTTTGCCGCCGTCACACCGCCTGGCGCATCTTCAACCGCCCAACATTGATCGGTTTGTAGACCGATTCGATCTGCGCCGAGTATGAACGGTTCAGGAAAGGGTTTGCCGCGAGTTACTTGATCAAAGGTAACTGAATTAGCCGGCATTGGAATTTTTCCTGCACGAGTACGAGCAATTGCTAAATCAGTCGTGCAAGAAGTAACGATAGTCCAAGGAATTTCACGATCAGTTAATTCAGCAAGCAATTCCAAAGCGCCTGGAACTGCGTGTACGCCATCTATATCTGCTATTTCTAAATCAGTTACCCGACGGATCCATTTCTGGATTTCTGCTTCTTCGCGGTCGCCAATCACATTTCGTAAAGTTTGTTCTGCCGGAACGCCGTGATGGCCAGCAAGTGCTTCAAGTGGAATGCCGGCTTCATTGGCCATGGTGATCCAAGAGTTCATTACGGCAGCTGTGGAATCAACGAGCGTTCCGTCTAGATCAAAGAGAAAACCAATATTTTTCAATTCTTACCCCTGGGATTGCGTTGCATTCCGCGACGTCCCCAAAATTCCCACATATCCATAACACCTAGTACAAGTGCGAACCCGAAGAGTAAGTCTTCAGCGGGTGCGGAAAAGATGCGAAGGCCGACGATTGCATCTGGGCTATACATAACAATATTTTTTGATGTGAGCCACCAATTGGTTAGAAATTGAAACGGCAAAATGATTCCGTAAGAAGTCCAAAACGCAGGTCGGGTAAGAAGTGAGTTCTTAAAGAGAAATAGGTCTGCCATTACTGCAACGGCAAATGCGGTGATCGCTATATCGCTGTAGTTCATTCGCCAAATTCATCCTTGCGCCAGTGGGGCTTTACTGTTGTTACACCTTCAATTGTCATGATTGCCGCCATAGGAACGACGATAAAGAACAGGTATTCCTCAAGCGGAATATTTAGCGGGCCAACGATGCCCAACATCTGATCGCGATCAAAGAACCAATGACCTTTAGAAATTGCATATGCATCCCAAAGAAGGAATAAAGTGCTGACTGGGAGAATGCTTAAAGCAACTCTCTTGATTCGGCGAAGCACGCCAACCTTTAGTGCGATCTCCAACCAGAAAGAGCCGCAGACTGTGAAGATCAACATCGCCATGTAGTTCCACTTTTGCACGGGTAAATCCTCTCACGCGTAAACCCAGTTCGCGCCTCATGCTTTGGTAGTGTTACCGATATTAAGAATTATTTATGGGAAATGGGGGAGTTCATGCCAGATTTAGAACTTGAGCTTTTCCTTAAAGTAAGAAAGTTTTCTCGATTGGCCATTGGCATCGCAATCGCCCTATCTTTCATATTTGCGCAATTGATTTCAACAAGTGACATAACTTGGCAAGTAGTTGTGGCCTTGATTGCCCTGGCAATTGGAATTCCGCATGGCGCCTTAGATCATTTAGTTACATTGCCCCGAACTAGCGCAGCCAAGATGACTTTATTCGTAATTGTTTATGTTGCTGTGGCAATTTTGGCGGTCGTTGCTTTGTTAACTTGGAGCGTAATCGGATTTATTGGCGTGGTCTTAATGAGCGCAGTCCACTTTGGAATTGGTGATGCCGCATTTATCTCTGAAATTGATCGCAGATCTGTTGAACCAAAACCCTTTCAGAAATACCTATATGCCGCAGCTGCGGGAACTTTGCCGGTCGTTATTCCGCTGGTCAACGAGAAGAGTAATTCGGCACTTGAGAAAGTAAATCCTGCGCTCTTAGATTGGCACCAAGGCTTAAATAACGACCTGATGCTTTGGACCATGGTCTTGACCGCAATCGTGCTGCTTCGACTTGTTCAGAAACGGCGCGATGGAGAAGCCATTGATCTGGTACTTCTCTATTTATTGGCAGTCACAGCACCACCGCTTGTGGCATTCGCGGTCTACTTTGGATGTTGGCACGCCCTTCGTCATACCGCGCGCTTGACTCTAACGTTGCCAAGTTCGCAGGCCGCATTTGCAGAAGGTAATTTGAAACGAGCATTTATAAAGGCGGTCTTACCAGGAACTCCTGCGCTGATCGGAACATTTATAGTGGCTGCAGCGATAGTTATTTTCCGCGGTGATTCACTTGATGATCAATTCTTATGGGTATCACTAGTAGTTGTTTGGGCGTTGACTGTTCCGCACATGGCGGTTACAGCGCGACTTGATCGAAAGGCACTTTCTTGAAGTTATTTCTGGTA
>CANGVO010000020.1 GCA_947457445.1 Actinomycetota bacterium
ACGATTGCTTCAACCGACCAATATCGATAGTGATCTAAAACATTTCTACGATCGCCATTTTCCAACAATTCGGGATCATACTGCGCACCGGTTGGCCAAGGTTTTTCATGAGGACCGACACCAACAACTGGAAAAAATTCTCCTGGTCCGATCGTGGCAGGTGTATTCATTTCCATGTGCGCACTCTAAACTTATTAGGAGAGAAAGGCTAGAAAGGGTGAAACACATGGAGACTCTATTTCTAATCGCATACATCGTGCATATGTTGGCGATCGCTGGAATTCTTGGATTACTTCTTCTTCAGTGGAAAAAGAGCCCACGTAAGCTTTCACCAGGAGTGCTTCATAGCGCCGCGACAGCCTTGGTGGCCGGTCTAGTCCTGGTTGGTTCATTTGCATCCGCCAAACCTGATGAGACTCTCAATCACACAAAAGTTGGAATCAAGCTTTTAATCGTTTTAGTAATTCTTGCGATCAGTTATATGAATTTGAAGAAAAGTGAACTGAAGAAAAGCATTTGGTTGGCTTTAATTGGTTTGACGCTAACGAATGTTCTAGTAGCAACTGCCTGGCGTTAATTATAAAAGTCATGAAGAAGTCTTTCGGGCTTTGTGCCGCCTTGCTTTCAGCAACTTTAATGCTGAGCCCAAGCGCATCTGCTTTTGATCCACTAACCGCGGCTGGCGTGTTCACCAGACTTGCAGCCGCACCCGAGTTAAGCAATCCATCGGTGGCCCTGATAGATGTCAGCACAGGCGAAACCGTCTTTGAATCAAATGCTTACTCGCAACGTAAACCAGCTTCCACGATGAAACTTTTAGCTGCTGTGGCAACACTTAAGTACTTAGAACCTTCGCAAGTCTTTGCAACATCAGTTTCACTCGGAACAGTTCCTGACTCCTTGGTGATAAATGGTGAATTCGATCCATGGATTTCGATGGATCACAGAACCGCCGTAAAGATGAATAGAACATCTTTTCTACGATTAGCCTTCAACAGCTTGAGTGCGGCAAAGAAAAATTCTGGTGGTTCAGTCAAGAAATTGAAGGTCTACTACAACGACTTGTATTCGAACGAAGTGGCAACGTTTAAAGCGTTCTATAAAAAACGCGGCGTAACTACTAATTTTATAAAAGTGAGTGAAGAGAAAGCCCTAAGTCTTTCGGCTGAAGAAATCGTGTATTCAACATCACCAACGGTAAAAGAGATTATGAATTGGTTTCTTCTTTGGAGCGACAACGTTGTTTCAGAACGCATGGCTCGATTGTCTTCTAAGGCGGCGGGCAATGAATTTAACGATAAGGGTGTAGCAATCACATTTAAGACCCTTTTAAGAGACTTGGAAATCGATCCCTCGAATATTGTTATTAAGGATGCAAGTGGACTATCTCGCGAGAACAAAGTAACTGCCCGAGTAATGGCGCAATTGCTTTATCGAGTTCATCGGGATCCACTGCTGGCAACTTTGATTGAAGGTTTGCCGGTTGGGGGAGAATCCGGAACTTTGCGAAGTCGTTACATTGAGACGGCGCCAGATGCAGTCGGATTAGTTAAGGCAAAAACTGGAACGCTAACCGGAACCGTCAGCCTTGCTGGTTATGTTCAATCGGGTGATCGCGAATACGCCTTTGTTGTAATCGCAGATAAAATCAGACGAACTAACGCGGCTAGTGACAGAGCTCGCAAAACACTTGACAGATATTTAGCAAAAATTGCAACACCACTTTTTGAATCTACAGTAGATTCTGCGACTGTGGTTACTGATTTGCAAACACTTTAATCGAACCGCCGTAACAAGCAACCCAAGTACGAGATGACTCCGAATCGTAAGTAACTCCAATTGGCTCCGAACAAACTTTGATGTTCTGAATAACTTTCATATCTGAAGTTCTAACTTTTGAAAGAGTGCCGCTGCGAAAATTCACGACAAATAGCGCAGAACCATCTGATGAAATTGCCAGACTACGAGCTGCTTTTCCAGTGGCCACGGTTTTTATCGCTTTATTGGTAATCAAATCCCAGGCAATTACTTTGCCCGAAATATTTAAAGTTGCATAAAGTTTTGAATTATCAGGTGATAACTCGATCGCCCGCGGATTTGATCCAATCGGAATGTATTTAACTGAGAAATCTGTTAAATCGATGCGGTGGATTCGGTTGCCACCCATTTCGGCAACATATGCAAAATTACTATCTTTAGAAATTGCGATACCTCTTGGATATCGTCCAATCTTGATCGATTTAACGGTTTTCTGAGTTTCTACAGAAATTACAGTAACCGTGTAAGAGCACCAGTTTGCGACCAAAATGTATTTGTTATCTGGAGAAACTTTTACAACTTTCGGTACCGATCCAACGGGATAGACCGCATCAATTTTCTGAGTTTCTAAGTTAATTCGAGATAGAAAACTGCTGTCATAACCCGAAGCCGGTGAGCAAGTGTCATGTCCTTCTTTTGTAAATCCTTTGCCATACATCGCATAATTTGTGAAATATAGATATTTACCATCGGGTGAAAAAGCACCTTCTACAGGAGCTCCTTTGTAGGAGCCTGAGTATTTGGAATAACCAAAGTCAGATAATTTGACCGAGTCTGGAATAGTTGTTTGAAGTTCCATGCTTTTCGCGTCATAAATTGTGACGCTATGGCGGTACATCATGTTGTGCGCGCTTACCAAACCGCTATTTGATGCTGAAACCGATTTGGGGCTAATCGCACCATTTATGGTTTCGACCAGTACCAGTCTGACTTGATCGGTTGTGGCACTTGCCGCGTTTGAAGTTGCTACGAGAATGAAAATCATGGCAAATACAAAACTAACTCTCTGAGACTTCATAGAAAGTTAGTTTACAGTTTAAATCTAGTCGTCGTCCTCGTCCTCTTCGTCATCATCGTCGCGATCCTCGTGATCACCGCGATTTCTGTCTCCATCTCTTCCTTCGCGCTCATCGTCTTCATCATCTCCGCTACCAGTAGGCATTGCAGCTATAGATGGTTGTTTTGGTGCGCTTGGATTAACAACGGCGCTTGCACTTTGTGAATTCATCGTCGAAGCCACTGCACTCTTTGCAGATTGCAAAGCAGGTGATGAACTTGCGGTTACAGCCATACTTTGCACTTCAGCACTTGCAGGAGCCTCAGTTCCATTTTGAGCAAAGAGAATTCCTACGCCACCAATTGAAAGTGCGACTGCCATTACAAGCGCTGGTAGCGCTCGAGTTGAATTTTTAACTTGCGGCGCAGAATCCGCTTCAGCAAGCTCTATCCATTCGGGCTTATTTGGAGGTGTCATTTGTCATATCCCTTTCGTTATTACGCACGATAGGCGGCGATCCTTAGAGGAGCATGAGAACACCACTCATTAATGCTGAGTAATCTTGGCCAGTGCCCGCAAATTCACGCCTAAATGCCTCTGTAAAGGTCCGCGGCTATGTAGACCTCATGAAATTGCGCGTAGTCGAACTCTTATTAGTCTCAACTTTGCCTGCAATGGTTTTGGCTCAAGGCGGATTACCTTCTCTTTCATTAACTATCGCGACTTTAATTGGTGGAACTTTGGCCGCCGGAAGTGCAAATGCTTTTAACATGGTGATCGAAACTGAATCAGATAAGTTAATGAAGCGCACCGCTAAACGCCCACTTGCAACCGGCGTCTTAACTAAAAACGAAGCGAAAATTTTTGCAACACTAATCGGCGGAGCCGCCTTAATTATCTTCCAGGTGTTTACAACCTCGCTAGCAACGATTCTTACCGCAATCGCAATAGTCTTTTATGTCTGGGTTTATACAATCTTGCTTAAGAAGCGCACTCCTCAAAATATTGTTTGGGGCGGTGCTGCTGGATGTATGCCAGCGTTAATTGGTTGGGCGGCCGTAACCAATTCACTTTCAGTCACTGCTTGGTCATTCTTTTTAGTTATCTTCTTCTGGACACCGCCACATTTTTGGGCTTTAGCAATTAAGTACAAAGATGATTATGCAGCTGCACATATTCCTATGCTGCCTGTGGTTGCAAGCAAGACACATTTATTGCGTCAAATGTGGGTTTACACAGTTGCCATGATTGCATCTTCAGTCGCACTAATTGTTAATGCAAAGTTGCAAAATTGGGCGATGGCTTTAACGGTTTTACTTGGTTTGATTTTCGCAGCACAACTACGCGGATTGGATGAAAAATCTGAACAGTATGAAAAAGTTGCGGGCAAGATTTTTCAGTGGTCAATCACTTACTTAAGTTTGCTATCAGTCTTACTTGTTGTTGCTCAGCTCTTAAAGGCTTGAGTTAAATCCTTAATCAAGTCATCCACATGCTCTAAGCCAACTGAAAGTCTTATCACCGAAGGTGTAATTCCCATCTCCGCTTGAACTTCAGGGGATAAGCGGCGATGAGTTGTTGACGATGGGTGAGTTATAAGTGATTTGCTATCACCCAAGTTATTGGAAATATCGATGATTCTTAGGGCATCCATAAAGGCGAAGGCATCCTTTTGTGAGCCAGCGAATTCAATTCCAATTGTGCTTCCGCCGCCACTCATCTGTTTCTGCACGATTGCATAATCTGGGTGGGATTTGAGGCCTGGATACTTCACTGACTTAATCTCTTTAAGAGTTTCTAAGAATTCAGCAATTGCTTGCGCGTTTTGGCACATACGCTGAACACGCATCTCCATCGTTTCAAGAGATTTCAAAAGCACCCATGCATTGAACGGACTCAATGAAGGTCCAGTGTGACGAACAAATGGAATTAAGTATTCGTGGATGTACGAGAAAGATCCAAGAACAGCGCCAGCTAGTACGCGACCTTGCCCATCAATATGTTTAGTAGCAGAGTACATAACAACATCTGCACCCAGTTGAAGTGGCTTTTGCAATACCGGTGATGCCATTACGTTATCGACAATTACGGTAGCGCCAACTTTGTGCGCCAAGTCGCTGACCATCTGAATATCAACAATTTCCATTAAGGGATTGCTTGGAGATTCGATGAAGACAACTTTTGTTGGCTTACTCAGAGCTGCTGCCCAAGTTGCAGCGTCGCTTCCCTTAACAAGTTCAACAGTGATTCCCCATTTAGGAAGGATCTCAGTTATCACTACGTGGCAAGAGCTAAACATTGCCGCTGATGCAACAACGTGATCGCCAGCTTTAACTAAACAAGCAATAGATGCAAACATCGCCGACATTCCAGAGCCAGTAGCGATGCAATATTCGGCACCTTCAATGGCGGCCAAGCGCTTTTCAAACATTTGTACCGTTGGATTATGAAAACGGCTATATAAATAATGATCGGTTTCATCTGTAAAGGAATCAAATGCTTCTTGCGCAGATGAATATGTAAAACCACTAGTTAAATAAAGGGCCTCAGAAGTTTCTCCAAAACCAGAACGAGCCAAGCCTGCACGGACAGCATCTGTTTGTGGATTAACTTCCCAATCAGGTGCAGGGCGATTTTTGCGTGGTTGGTAACCCCAGGTCTCGTTGCTCACACAGATAATTCTAAGGTGCAATTGCTATATTCAATACATGGCCGAATTAGCGATCTCAGTAAGTGATTTAAGCAAGAAATATGACTCTGGGCTCGCAGTTTCACATTCAAATTTCCAAGTACCACTGGGCACGATCTGTGGCTTCGTTGGTCCGAACGGAGCTGGCAAGACAACAACGATTCGAATGCTGCTTGGTCTAATCTCACCAACAGGTGGCTCAGGAGAAATTCTCGGCCAATCGATTAAGTCGCCGGAAAAATATCTATCACAAGTCGGTGCGATGATCGAAGGCCCCGCCTTTTATCCAGCTTTATCGGGCGCGGAAAACTTAAAGGTTCTCGCAACACTCGGTGGCTTTCCACTTGAACGTGTAGATCAATTGCTCGAACAAGTTGGCTTGGCCGAGCGTGGAAAATCTAAATATAAGACTTATTCACTTGGCATGAAACAACGATTAGGAATCGCAGCTGCCCTTCTCCCAAACCCAAAATTATTGATTCTGGATGAACCCACAAATGGTTTAGATCCTGAAGGTATTCAAGAGATTCGCCAACTGCTTCGCAAATTAGCTGATGATGGAACAACAGTCTTCGTATCTTCACATTTACTTTCCGAGTTAGAAATCATTAGTGAGTATTTAGTGATGTTGCGAAAAGGTGAAGTTGTTTTTGCTGGCGCAATGCAAGACCTATTTGATGCGCAGCAGCCATTTATGTTGGTAAAGACCGATAATTCAAATGATCTTCCAAAAGTTATTTCAATTGCCGAATCTGCTGGGCACAGAGCCCATATTCGAGATGGTGTTGCACATATTGAAGGTCCAGCTGAATGGGCGGGAGTCCTAAATAAATTAGCATTTGATGCCGGAATTCTGTTGACTCAATTATCTCCGCAGCTACCAAACTTAGAAGAGACCTTCTTCGAAATGACAGGAGATCAGAAATGATCGGCAGCATCAAACGTGTCTTTTTCGCGGAATGGCGCAAATTGCGTCGCCCAACACTTTTACTCGGAACACTTGGAGCAGTTGCCTTCTTTAGCGTTCTGGTCTCATCACTACTTTTCTTAATGATCGATTCACCGAATGGCAACGGTGATCGCGGAATTCGTATCACCCGAGAAATGCTTGCCTTGCCGAGCGGAGCGACTCAATCCTTTTCTAGCATTGGAAATCTTCTTGGCATAATCGCGCTCTGTGTTTTTGCCGCTCAGACAGCCCAAGAGTATTCACTTGGCACGCTACGAAATTTATTGGTTCGCCAACCAGGTCGAATTCGTTTGTTGGTCGGCAAATTAGCCTCGATGAAAATATTCGCCGTCATTATGACTCTCGTAAGCGCCGTAATCTCGATTGGAGTTTCTTACGCTCTTGCGGGAGGTAAAAATGTAGATACTGCGCTTTGGTTTAACTCTGATGGCCGTTTAGAGATAGCAAAAACTTTACTTAATGTGTTCATCTCAATTCTTGGATTTGGAATCATCGGTATGGTCCTTGGAATTCTCTTGCGTTCACCGATTAGCTCAATTTCTTTGGGAGTCCTCTGGCTTTTAATTGTCGAGAATATTGTCGGTGCGGTTAAATCCAGCACCCTTGAATGGCTTCCCGGTAATCAATTAGCAACTATTGCGGTTGGTGGAACCGAAACAATTAGCTACACGCACGCACTTTCACTATCTGGTCTATATGTTGGCATCGCCTTGGTGATAGCAACTATCTTGTTTACAAGACGAGATGTAGCCAACTAGCGACACAACCCGCAATCTCCGAAGTTACACAGCCTGCTCATTTATTCTGAGTGCTAACTTCTTGGGGGTCTTGTGTCTCATCGCATCAAAGCGATTGCGTTAGCCGTAATTTTCGGTCTAACGCTTACGACTGCACCTGCCTTAGCGGCAACTCCAAAGCCAACTCTTGCTCAAATTGAAGCTGCCAAAAAAGCCGAAGCGGCAAAGAAGAAAATTGCAGATGAAGCCGCCAAGAAATTAGCAGCCGCAAATCAAACTCTTCGCACCTTAACTGCAAAAGCAAATGCGGCACAGGCCCTTTACACAAAAGCGAAGCAAGAGTTAGCAATCGCAACTACTGCTGCGAATGCCGCGGCTGAATATGCACGCCAAACGCAACTCGCCGTTGCTGAAGCACATCGTGTAATCGGCAAGATGGCTGCGAATGCTTACATAATGGGTGGTTCACTAACAGATATCGAACCGCTATTGAGTGCCAATGGACCACAGGATTTGATTGATCAAATATCAACTTTAGATAAATTAGGCGTTCAAAATACGATGGCGCTTGAAAGATATAAAGCGGCAGAAGTAATCGCCCGCGCTGCAAAAGTTAAGGCAGACGAAGCAAAGGTTGCACAAGAGACTGCAACTGCAAAAGTTGCAGCGGCAAAAAAAGTTGCAGATGATGCCCGTACTTTGCAGCAAAAAGAAGTAAATAAATTGCAAGCGATTCAAGATAAGTTGGCGCGCGAATTGGCCAGCGCCAAGAGGGTTCGAATAACTCTTGAACAGCAACGCGCACTTGCTTTACTTGAAGAAAGTTTGGCGAACACTGCTGCAAACACTGGCGGACAGAAGAAAGTTTGGCCGGATATTGGATTTAAAGGTCGATCAACTATTCGTACCACTGAAGCACAACGAGCGGTTGCAGTTGCATTTGCTAAGAAACAAGTCTTGGCACGTAAGCCATATATTTGGGGTTCCGAAGGACCGAACTCTTTTGATTGTTCTGGCTTGGTATATGCCGCATATAAATCTGCTGGCTTAGGTTGGCCAAATTGGGATCGTCTAAACTCCGCACTTTATGCTGGTTATACAAAGCACGTTTCAATAGATGAACTTGTTCCCGGCGATCTCTTGTTCTATTCATACAAGGGAACTATTTCCTCAATTCACCACATCACAATTTATGCAGGTAACGGCATGATGTGGGAGGCGAATTCCAAAGGTAAGGGACTGCTTTATTCAAATATTTACAGCATCAAGGGTCTTATGCCATTTGGTGGTCGGGTCTAGAGTTACCCCATGTCATCTGCTCTGCTGGAACTTCGCAATGCAGTGCGCCCCTTTTTAGAGAATTTAACTGCCGGAGATTGTGCACTAGTAGCAGTCTCAGGTGGCGCCGATTCACTTGCATTGGCTTACGCATTGATTAAGGAAGCGCCAGAATTAGCGATTTCTTTAATTGCAGTAACTGTTGATCATCAATTACAAAGCGGATCCGCAGATCAAGCAGTCAAAGTACAGAATGAATTAAAAGCCATGGGATATCAGGAAGTAATCATTGAAAAAGTTAAGGTTAAAGAACAATCTGGACTAGAAGCAGATGCGCGCACTGCAAGGTATGCTGCACTTGATGCGATCGCACATGCATACGGCGCAACCCAAATTTTCTTAGGTCATACTCGAGATGATCAAGCCGAAACAGTTTTATTGGGTCTGGCGCGCGGTTCTGGAACTAGATCACTTTCTGGCATGGCGGTGGTCAACGGAAAATATGCAAGACCATTTTTGCAATTGACACGCGAGCAAACTGTTCTGGCTTGTAAAGAGGCAAAGTTAAATCCTTGGAGCGATCCGCATAACGAAAATGAGAATTTCTCAAGAGTTCGCGTAAGAAATAAAGTGTTACCAGTTATGGAATCCGAAATCGGACCGGGTATTGCGGCAGCGTTATCTCGCAGCGCTGCAATTTTGCGCGACGATGCCGACGCGCTTGATGAAATGGCACAGGCAGTTATTTCACGAGTTGACCTGAAAGATCTCGATTGTGCAGCACTTGCTGAACTCCCTCGGGCGATCCGTTCTCGCGTCTTGCGGGCGGCAATCTATGCCGCAGGCGCCCCAGGCGGCTCGTTGAGCGCAGATCACCTCGCATCCGTGGAGGCAATGGTCACTTCTTGGCGTGGCCAAGGTGAGGCGAGCCTGCCGGGTGGTGTGAAGGTGGCCCGAATTTCGGGCAGACTTTCGCTCTTAGCCCGTCCCTAAATCTCCCTCGAGATTCGAATTTATAAGGAGTACCTAAGTGGATCTAGCTGCTGTCGGCACAGATGTAGAACGCGTAATTGTCACTGAAGAACAATTGCAATCTAAAGTTGCAGAATTAGCAGCACGCGTTGACGCAGATTACAAAGATCGCGATCTCCTTTTAGTTGGAGTTCTTAAAGGCGCAATCATGGCGATGGCGGATCTAACTCGTGCCATGCAACGCCACATAGATATGGACTGGATGGCAGTTTCATCTTATGGTTCCGGAACCAAATCCAGCGGAGTTGTTCGCATCCTTAAAGATTTAGACCGCGACATAACTGGCCGAAACATTTTGATTGTTGAAGATATTGTTGATTCAGGGCTCACGCTGTCTTGGCTTCGCGCAAACTTGATGTCACGTGGTGCCGAATCAGTCGAGATTTTGGCTATCTTGCGCAAACCAGAAGCGGCCAAAGTAGAAGTTCATTGCAAGTATGTTGGTTTTGATATCCCAACAGATTTCGTTGTTGGTTACGGTTTAGATTTTAATGAAAAGTACCGCAATCTTTCCTTCGTCGGCGTGCTCGCTAAGCACATGTATTCGTAAGGGGCACTTCGAATAATATGGACAAGAAAAACTTTCTTAAAAAGAAGTCGCCTGTAAAAAACTCAGGAGAAAAGAAAAGCGCTAAAAAAGCTCCTACAACGCGCGCTGGAAGAATTATGCGCGGACCTCTCTTCTGGATCGTCGTAGCCATTCTTGGTGTAACCATTTTTGGGCAAATCACCAGCGCTGGAAATCGCTATACCGAAATCGATACATCTCAGGCACTTGATGCAATTTCACAATCTAAAGTGGAGTCAGCACTTTTAATAGATAAATCTCAGAAATTGCAGTTGATTCTAAAGCCAGGCACTCTCATAAACGGTTCTAGCAAAGTGGAATCTTCTTATGTAGTCCGTCAGGAACCAACAATTGTTGATGCTCTAACTGGTAATCCACCAGCAAAGGGTTGGAACGTTGATGTTCCCAAACAATCGCTATTGGTATCTTTCTTATTCTCAATCGCACCAATTTTGCTAATTGGATTCCTATTCTTCTTCTTAATGAGCAACGCCCAAGGCGGAAACAAGGTATTTTCCTTTGGGAAATCACGTGCAAAACTGCAGGACAATGATGTTCCGCAGAATACTTTTGCCGATGTCGCTGGCTCCGATGAAGCAATTGCCGAACTTGAAGAGATCAAGGATTTCTTAGCGAATCCACCTAAGTACGCGCTTCTAGGAGCAAAGATTCCAAAAGGTGTACTTCTCTACGGGCCTCCCGGAACAGGTAAGACTTTGCTCGCTCGCGCAGTTGCTGGCGAAGCGAAAGTTCCTTTCTATTCCATTTCAGGATCTGACTTTGTTGAAATGTTTGTTGGCGTTGGAGCAGCTCGTGTACGAGATCTCTTTGCACAGGCAAAGGCAAACGCACCAGCAATTGTTTTCGTTGATGAAATTGATGCAGTCGGTCGGCAACGTGGTGCAGGCATGGGTGGCGGTCACGACGAACGCGAACAAACCCTTAACCAACTTCTCGTTGAGATGGATGGATTTGAATCTGGTGGACAAGTTATCTTGATCGCCGCAACTAACCGCCCAGATGTTTTAGATCCAGCGTTGCTGCGCCCGGGACGCTTTGATCGTCAGATCGCAGTTGATCGCCCTGATTTAAAGGGGCGTGAAGAAATTCTGAAAGTTCACGCAAAAACTAAACCCCTTGCAGATGAA
>CANGVO010000021.1 GCA_947457445.1 Actinomycetota bacterium
AAAGTGCTTGATAGGGCTTATCAATTCGCACATCTGTTAATCGCTTATGTTCATCAAGGCATCGAATCGCCCAGTCGTATGTGCGTTCCATCGCCAACTCTTGGTATGGGCGAGTGTTATGCAAAGTGGTGCATTCATCGAAGGCAAAGATGATATCTGCGCCAATTTTATGTTGGATCTGCATGGATATTTCTGCAGTAAAGCGATGCATTGAACCATCAAGATGCGATTTAAAAGTAACGCCGTCATCATCCACGTGAGCAAGCCGTTCTTTGTTTCCTGCAATAACTTGATCAGATCTAAAGGTGGTGGCATCCATCGCCAAAACTTTCTTAAACCCGACGCCAAGTGAAAGTACTTGAAACCCACCACTGTCGGTAAAAGTAGGACCTTGCCAATTCATAAACTTTGCAAGCCCGCCCGCTTCATCTAATACATCTGGTCCAGGTTGTAAGTACAGGTGATAGGCATTTGCTAGAAGTGCTTGGGATCCCAAATCTTTCATTGCAGATGGCAGCACTGATTTAACAGTTGCTTTAGTTCCGACCGGAATAAATGCTGGAGTTTGAATGTCGCCATGCGGGGTTGAGATAGTGCCCACTCGCGCTAGTGATTTTTCTGCGCTGTGCTTTATCTCAAATGAAAATTTCTTGGACACAAGGTTCATTGTCTCAGATATAGACTGCGCCGATGCGCGCTCCCAAAATGCCATATCGAGAATTCACCTCGATTCTCAACCCGCATTCTCGGCGAATCGTTGCAGGAATTGCTTTTAGTGCAATTGGCCGCGGAATGACGCTCTCACTTTTGATCGTCTATCTCCATGACATGCGCGGATTTACAACTTCTTTTGGCGGTTTGTTGATGGCTTGGGGAGCCTTCGTCGGAATTGTTGGGTCTGCTCCGCTGGGCGCACTAGTTGATCGCGTCGGTCCGAAAATTGTGATGGTTTTAGGTTTGGTTATTTCAGCGTTTTCTGGTTTTGGTTTTGCCTTTGTATCGACCAAGGAAATAGTAGTAATCGTAATTACACTTTTTGCAATTGGAAACCAATGTATTTGGCCGGCGCAGATGGTTATTTTGACTCGGGTAACTCCCGAGGAAGATCGCTCCAAGCTCTTCGGTTTTAATTTTATGTTAATGAATTTAGGACTCGGTGTCGGTGGTTTGCTCTCATCACTAATAATCCGCGAAAATTCTCTTTTCTCATATCAAATAATGTATTTAATCGACGGTGCTACTTACTTGCTATTTCTTTTTATCATCTTCGGTTTAGATACACCTCATGCAAGTCGTTATGTTGCCAAAGCAAATGAGCCACAATCGGGCAGTTATCGTGAGCTATTTCAGAACCGCAAATTAACCTACCTGAGCATCGCTGGAATTATTCTTCTTACTTTTGGATATGGTCCGTTGCAATCTGGTCTGCCGATTTATGCGACGCAATATTTAGATCTTGCACCAAACTGGTTAGGAATTATCTTTGGTGTGAACACTTTTGCAATCGTTGCATTTCAACCACTTGTTCTAAAAATATTAGAGCGGTATTCTAAATACACAGCCCTTGTCTCAGTTGCAATTATTTGGGCGCTCTCTTGGCTGGCTGTTGGTATATCTCCATATTTATCTTTGGTGATGAGCGGTATTGCGCTTTGCATTAGCCAATTGATATTTGCATTTGGCGAAATGGTTCACGCACCAACTAGCCCTGCGCTGATGCAAGAGCTAACCCCTGAACATATTCGCGGTCGTGCCAGCGCCCTGATCAGTTTGCAATGGGGAATCTCTGGAATCGCGGGGCCAGCCCTAGCCGGCATCATGATCGGCGCTCATCTTGAACAACTCTGGGTTCTCTTAATGGCAGTTGGAGTGCTACTACCCATACCGTTCTTTTTAAGGGTCAAAGCGATGTCCACCTCACCTTAAAACCGGGGTGATTTTGAGCGTAAAGGTTTCCTTTTAGGCCGCTTTGGTATTACTCTCCAGTACGCAAAGTTGCAGATACTTTGCAATTAGCTATTGGGGGTCGTAATTGTCTGAAGTCATCCTGCGCACCCCCCAGCAGATTGCTTGGGCGCGATTTAGGCGCAATAAGACAGGCATAGCCTCAGCAATTGTCGTTCTATTCTTTTTATTTCTTGCCTATGGCGCACCACTTATCACGCGTTTATTTGGCTTGAGTTCTACCGAAACTTATCTTGATGGTTTGGATCCACAGGGCATGCCGATCGGTGCCGGCGGTGGAATTTCGTGGCAACATCCATTTGGTCTAGAACCTGGCGCTGGCCGCGATGTTTTTTCCATGTTGCTCTACGGCTCACGCATTTCATTTAGCGTTGCGATTATTACCAGCGTTGCATCCATCGGAATCGGAATGATCCTCGGAATCACGGCAGGATATTTCCGCGGACGCGTCGATGCGCTTATCGGCAGATTTTCAGATCTTCTCTTCGCATTTCCTTCCTTCTTTATGATCATCGCACTGAGTATCCCGATGGTCGAGCGCGTTGAATCTTTAGGCATTGTTCGCGATAACGGCGCCCGTTTAACGGTTCTGATTATCTTCTTCGTATTCTTTGGCTGGCCAGGTTTTGCACGTCTAGTGCGCTCGCAAGCAATGTCTCTGCGAGAACGAGATTTCATCATGGCAGCGCAATCACAGGGCGCATCTAACTGGCGAATTATTACTAAAGAGATGTTGCCTAACTTGTGGCCAACTGCGATCGTTTTTCTCTCACTTTCACTTCCAGGTTATTTGGCTGCAGAAGCAGTTTTCTCATTTCTAGGTGTGGGCATCAATCCACCAGCATCGACATTTGGCCTCGTACTTTCAGATGCGATTAAGTACTGGAGAGCAGATCCCGCATATCTCATGATCCCCTGCGCAATGTTGATTTCAATTGTGCTTGCACTAAACCTGCTTGGAGACGCGGTGCGCGATGCACTCGATACTAAGTCAGAGTAGTAAAAAGGTTTCCTTATGCGAACTAGTCGCTTAAGGGGAATTGCCGCAGTACGCGATCGGGCTAAACACTCAATCGCGGTTATGCAGCAAAGTTCTAACTCATTTCGCGGCCGCGAAATGAGAAGTACTCACAAGGAGGACATATGTCAGTAATGAAAATTACTGCTCGTCGCCTCATAGCAACTACGAGCGTTGCAGCACTTGCTGCTTCAGTAGTTCTAGTAGGTGGCATGAATTCAGCTAGCGCTGCAACGGCGAAGCCAGTTACTGGTGGAACTTTGAATTACTACACGCATGCTGAGCAATTCCCTAATCTAGATCCACAACGTATTTACACTGGTCGCGATATCGCGTTCTTGAGTTCATACTTGATGCGAACACTTGTTTCTTACAAGCCTGTTCCTGGAAAAGATGGAGCAACTCTCGTTGCTGATATGGCAACAAACACTGGTGTACCAAGCAACAAAGCAAAGACATGGAAATTCACTTTGCGTCCAGGCGTTTCATGGGAAGATGGCAAGCCAGTTACATGTGCAGATGTTAAGTACGGATGGTCTCGTACATTCGCAACAGATGTATATGTAGAAGGTCCTGCATACCCAATCGCATGGCTTGATATTCCAAAGGACAAAGATGGATCATCTGCATACAAGGGTCCATATAAGAAGACTGGTCAAGCGCTATTCGACAAGTCAATTAACTGTTCTGCGGACAACCGCACAATTACATTCAACTTGGCACGTACTGTGCCTGACTTCAACTACTACCTCACATACCTAGCCGGTGGACCTGTACCAAAGGCAAAGGACACTGGAGATAAGTACGACCTACGCCCAATGGCATCAGGTCCATACATGATCAAGAAGTACGCCATCAATGATGAAATGGTTCTTGTTCGTAATCCAAAGTGGAAGAAGTCTTCAGATCCAATCCGTACTCCATATCCAGATGACATCGTTGTGACATTTGGTATGGATGAAGATGTTCGCGACCAGATCGATCTTGAAGATCAGATCCCTAATGGCATCAACATGGATGGATTGCAACCATCAAATAACGTTGCATTCTTCGAAGATCCAACAAAGAAGAATCGTCGTATGAACAACTACGATCCTTACACTTCATACCTAGCTGCAAATAACTCAGCAGGTCACCTTGACTGTCTTGATGTACGTAAGGCTGTTTTCTTTGCCTTCGACAATCAGTCACTCATTGACCTATCTGGTGGAACTACTTACTACGGTGAAATGGGCGATAACCCTGTTAAGCCTGTAATTGGTATGGACTATGCGCCAACTAAGGGAAATATCCACGATCCAAACTTTAAGATCGGTGGAAACCCAGAATATGCAAAGACTCTGCTAGAGAAGGCTAAGACTTCTTGCCCAGATGCATATGACCGCGCAACTAACCCTGCAAAGGGACTTAAGTACTACCGCGCAGATACCGCTACCAATAAGAAGGCAGCAGTACTTGTAGAAGCAGCGCTTAAGAAGGCTGGATTTGTAATCGAAACTGTTTACAAGCCATCAGGTACATACAATGCAAACCTTGAGACATATAAGAAGGAAACTGACTTCTTATCTTCTGGTTGGGGCGCAGACTGGGCAAATGCATCAACAGTTATTCCAGAACTCTGGGGTGATGGTTGCTGTAACTACACTCAGAATCAGAAGACTCCTGAATATGCACCGTTTATCAAGAAGGTAAACCTTGCACTCGTCGAGCTTGATCGCAAGAAGCAAGCGAAGATGTGGCAGGAGCTTTCACAATATGGAATGGATCAGTACTGGTATATCCGTACCGTCTTTGGCAAGTCTCAGCAGACATGGGGCTCAAAGATCGGTGGCGTTTATTACTGGGAGCCACAGGGAAGCTTCGGCTTCGGGCAGATCTACATCAAGCCATAAAAAGCTAAGTTGCAAGATCCAAGGTGTGCAGGGAAACCTGCACACCTTGGCAATGCAAATAAGTATGTTTGCAAGAATTTAAAACTAGAGTGAAGGAGTAGGAAGATGCTTACATTTGTAGCAAGACGACTTGCGTACACCATCATTCTGCTGGCAATTGTTAGCCTTACTATTTTCTTCATATTTGATTTGATTCCGGTTGACCCAGCACGCTTGGTCTGCTCAAAGCAGTGCACACCTTCTCTTGTTGAAGCTAACCGCCACAGACTCGGACTCGATGTTTCAGTCCTCGAGCAGTGGTGGAGATTTATCGTAGGACTTTTTGCGGGGCGAACCTTTGGCGAAGAAGGAATTGCAATTACCTGTGCTGCGCCTGCTCTTGGTTACTCTTTCTCACGCCACGAGTGCGTTACAACAATCGTCGCAGAAGCATTCCCATTCACCTTAAGCCTTGCTTTAGGCGCCTTTGTTCTCTGGTTATCTGTAGGAATCTCGTTGGGCGTGCTCTCAGCACGTAAGAAGGGAAAGTTTGCCGATCGCGCAGCCTCTGTCTTCGTGTTAGTCGGAACTTCACTACCAACATTTATTACCGGAATTTTGGTCGTTCTATTTATTGTCTTGCAGTTTAATCTGGTTAACCCACTCGAACTTGGTAATTGGCATAACCCATTTACTGAACCGCTCGGTTGGCTTCAGACATTTTTCTTTCCATGTGCAACTTTGGCGCTGGCATATGCCGCGACCTACACTCGATTTACTCGCTCCAACGTCATTGAAACTTCAAGTGAAGACTTCATTCGCACAGCGCGAGCTAAAGGCTTGACTGAAAAAGTAATTTTACGCAAGCACACCTTGCGTGCAGCACTCGCTCCTATTGTCACAATTGCTGGCCTTGATTTCGCTGGCTTACTTGGCGGTGCGATCATTACCGAAGGAATTTTTGGACTTAACGGACTTGGAAGGCTAAGCATTAAGGCTGTTACACAAACTTATGATTTGCCGATCATCGTTGCAACAACGCTAATTGCATCAGCCTTTGTATTGATTATGAACTTGATCGTAGATATCGCTTACGCGTTCATTGATCCGAGAGTGCGCACTTCATGAGTAAATTTCTAGAAGTTACTAACTTAAACGTTTCATTCCCCACCGAAGATGGCGAAGTTCGCGCATCCAATGAAGTTTCATACTCAGTTGGACTCGGTGAAACTTTGGCAATCGTGGGTGAATCTGGCTCAGGTAAGTCTGTTTCAAATTTAGCTGTTATGGGTCTTCATAATCCGGTTCGAACAAAGATCACAGGAAGTGCTGTACTAAACCTTGCCGATGGTCCAGTCGATGTCATCTCAGCATCTGCTGACACGGTTCGTCGTCTGCGTGGCAAATCTATGTCAATGATCTTCCAAGACCCTATGTCGGCTCTACACCCATTTTTTACGATCGGCGATCAAATTGCTGAGGCATGGCATCTTTACAACAAGGGCTCGAAGAAAGATGGAATCAAAAAGGCAACAGAGATGCTTGATCTCGTAGGAATTCCTGATGCTGCTTCTCGCGCCCATGATTACCCACACCAATTTTCAGGGGGCATGCGCCAGCGCGCCATGATTGCCATGGCTTTGGTTAACAACCCATCGTTGTTAATTGCAGATGAACCAACCACTGCCCTTGATGTAACCGTTCAGTCCCAGATTCTTCAATTGTTAAAGGATCTGCAGAAAGAATTTAATATGGCAATTATTCTGATCACTCACGATCTTGGCGTGGTTGCAGAAGTTGCCGACCGCATCTGCGTAATGTACGGCGGCCGAATTGTCGAAGATGGCACAGTTGATGACATTTTCTATCGTCCAGAACATCCATACACTTTGGGACTTCTTAACTCTGTTCCTCGAATTACTGCCGGCGAATCTCATCGCTTGCGCGCAATTCCTGGTCAGCCGCCATCTCTGATTAGTTTGCCATCCGGATGCGCTTTCCAGCCGCGCTGCGAATATTCAACAAAGGTTTCATCTGGCGCTTGTGCCTCAACTGTTCCGTCGCTGAGTGATAAAGGCTCTGGACATTTATCGCGCTGCCATCTTGATGCAGCCGATCTCAATAATCTCGTGAAAGATAAGGCATAGGCCGTGACCGAAAATATTCTTGAACTAAATAACCTCACCAAGTTTTTTCCAGCAAAAGCTGGCGGAATCTTTAGCCGTGCAAAGGGTGAGGTTCGCGCTGTAGACGGTGTAAATCTCACTGTTGGACGAGGCGAAACTGTCGGTCTAGTTGGTGAATCTGGCTGCGGTAAGACAACGGTAGGCCGCACAGTTATGAAGTTGTACGAGCCAACTTCGGGGCAGATTGTTTTTGATGGCCAAGATATAACCAATCTTGACCGCAAAGAGATGAAGCCGATCCGTTCGAAGATGCAGATGATCTTCCAAGATCCATTCTCTTCCCTGAATCCACGTCACACCGTCGGAACAATCATTTCTTCATCATTTACGATTCACGATATTGAACCTGAGGGCGGCGTGGAACACGCTGTTCGTGAGTTACTAACTCTGGTCGGACTAAACCCAGAACATATCAACCGCTTTCCGCATGAGTTCTCCGGTGGTCAACGCCAACGTATCGGTATCGCAAGATCACTTGCGCTAAAGCCAAAGTTGATTGTTGCCGATGAGCCCGTCTCGGCCCTAGATGTTTCAATTCAAGCCCAGGTCGTTAACTTGCTTGATGATCTGCAGAAAGAATTTGGCCTGTCTTATCTTTTCGTGGCTCATGATTTATCTATCGTTCAACACATTTCTGATCGCGTTGTGGTGATGTATCTAGGAAAGGTCATGGAGATGGCCCCGACTCGTGAGCTATTTGCTAACCCACGTCATCCTTATACAAAAGCGTTGCTATCTGCGGTACCGGTTGCCGATCCAAAAATTGGTCGTAGCCGTGAGCGAATTATTTTGCAGGGCGATCTGCCAAGCCCAGTAAATCCACCGAGCGGATGTGTCTTTAATACCCGCTGCTGGAAGGCGCAAGATATTTGCCGAAGCGTTGTACCTGAAACTATTCAGATCAGCCCATTACAGACTGTTGCTTGCCACTTTCCGGAAGTTTAAGTTACTTAAGCGTTCCCGCGACCGCAACAACAGCTTCGTTTAATGAAACCGTAAGGTCTAATGGCGCACCGGCTTTTGTCAGGCAACCGACTCCGTAAGTAAATGATGTCGAAGCGCCAGCGGCCAGCGGATCAGTTGGAGCGCCATTGATGTTGTTATCTCCATCGAGAATATCAACACAAGTGTCAGTGCCAGATTTCATTGAGATAGTCATATTGGCAAGGTCAAGCGGTTCGCTGCCTTTGTTCTCAACAGTGATATCAAACTTATTTGCAGCCATACCCTTTTGATAATTCGAAGCGTAGGCACCCGGAGTAAATTTGGCGTTTTCTTGGAAGGTGATTGTTACATCAGTGCCAAGATCAAGAGGTGAACCAAAGCCAGTTGTCACCGTCGGTGCAGCAGTTTCGACGAACTCTGAGGCGTCACCTGGTTCAGTATTTAGACCAGTGTCACTTTTACCGCAACCCGTCAATGAGATAGCGGTGATGAGACCAAGGACAATTACCTGCGAAAAGCGCTTCTTATTCATAGGCCAAATTCTACCGCTACCAGATCTCAACTCGTTCGCTTTGGGCAAGCCACAATTTGTCGCCTTCGCTTAAATCGAAGGCGTCATAAAAATCGCTGATATTTCGAACGATTGCATTGCAGCGGAATTCATATGGTGAGTGTGGATCTGTTGCAATGCGCCGACGTAATTCTTCAGCACGTACTTTGCCGCGCCATGCCTGTGCCCACGATAAGAAGAAACGTTGTTCCCCTGTTAAACCATCAATTACAGGGGCCTCGGCGCCCTTTAAAGCCAATTTATAGGCTTTAAACCCAATCGCTAGCCCACCAAGGTCTCCGATGTTCTCACCGACTGTAAGAGCGCCGTTTACATGGATATCTGGAGTTTCCTCTGGATAAAGGGCATCAAATTGTTTAATTAGTACGTTGGCGCGCTTTTCAAATTCGGTGCGATCGCTTTCGGTCCACCAATCAACCATGTTGCCATCGCCATCGAATTTGGATCCCTGATCATCAAAGCCATGGCCGATTTCGTGGCCAATGACTGCCCCGATTCCACCGTAATTTGCGGCGATATCGGCGTTTAGATCAAAGAACGGCGGCTGCAAGATTGCGGCTGGGAAAACGATCTCGTTTTGAATCGGATGGTAATAAGCATTGACCGTCTGTGGGGTCATTAACCACTCGGTTTTATCAACGGGCTTGCCAATCTTTGCCAGTTCGATATCGCGAGAGAACTTGGTGATGCGGCCGATATTTTCAAATAGACCATCACGGGTAATAGTTAGCGCCGAATAGTCGCGCCATTTATCGGGATAGCCAATCTTGGGGGTGAACTTTCCCAATTTTTCCAAAGCCTTAGCTTTGGTTTCAGGGCTCATCCAGGAAAGGTCATTGATGCTGATGCGGTATGCCTCAATTAAATTATCAACGAGTTCGAGCATCGCAACCTTGGCAGCTTCTGGGAAATGGCGTTTTACATAAATCTGTCCGATGGCTTCACCGAGGGCACCTTCGACGAATGAAATAGCGCGCTTCCAGCGGACTCGGATTTCCGGGGTACCGGAAAGGGTTTTGGCATAGAAATCAAAGTTTTGATTAACGAAGTCATCAGTTAAATAGGCTGCAGCACCTGAAATCAGCTGCCATTTCATCCAGGCCTTCCATGGAGCCGGATCAAAGTTTTCGAGCAGAGCAGAAAGGCCAGCGAAGAATGGCGGTTGCTGAACAACTAATTCGTCGAAGGCAGCTTTTGGAATCTGACTGAATTGCAACCAGGTCGCCCAATCAAAATGTGGGGCCAATGTGCAAAGTTCGTTGAAGGTCATTTTGTTATAGGTCAGTTCGACATCGCGATCTTTTACTTGGTCAAAGTGATGGGCCGCAATTGATGCTTCTAATTTATAGATCTGCTCGGCCATTGCAGGGCCATTTTCTATTCCGGCCAAAGCAAACATTTTTGCAACATGGACTTTAAATGCCTGGCGGATTTCTTCGTATTGTTCTTCGCGATAGTAGGCCTCATCAGGAAGTGAAAGACCACCCTGACCTAGGTAAACGATATTCATTTCAGAGTTCATGGCATCGCCATAAATTCCCAGACCAAAGACTCCGCCGAGTCCGCGCATTTCTAGATCAGCCATTGTCTTAATAAATTGATCACGGTTTTCAATTGCATCAATTGCTGCCAAATCAGTTAACAGGGGAGTGATCCCAGATTTTTCAATCGCCGCTGTATCAAGGAAGCAGTCATACAAATCGCGAATTTTTTGGGCATCGCCTTCACCTTGGGCAGTCTCGATAATTTCGCGGACTTGGGCTTCGGCCTCTAGATAAAGTTGGTAGGTAATTCCATCCGATGAGCGGTCTTGGGGAATCTCGTGGTTTTTCAGCCAAGCTCCATTGAAGTAGCGATAGAGATCATCTTGGGGGCGGAAAGAGTTATCGATATGTGAGGGATCAATTCCGCTGATTAATGGATTTACTGCAGAGCTCATGCGTTCCTTTACCTTTGAAAAGTAGTTGAAAGTTCAACTTCACCGTTTATTAACGTATGATTGCCAAATGGCACGGCAAAACGCTACCTCACCTCGCTGGCTCAACGCTGCCGAAATGAAGGCTTGGCGCCGATATATCGTGGCTAGCCGGCGACTATTGGAAGCCTTAGATATTGACCTAGCTCATCACGAACTTTCAATGGCCGATTATGAAATTTTGGCCCAACTAAGTGATGCCCCAGATCGCCGGATGCGCATGTCCGAACTGGCCGATGTGGCCATGCTTTCTAGGTCTCGACTTTCCCATCGCATGAAGGTGATGGAAAAGGCCGGCTGGGTAAAGCGGGAAGCCTGCCCCATCGATAAACGTGGCTATTTTGCAGTGATGACCCCCAAGGGCTGGAAGGCAATTGTGGCGGCGGCGCCGGATCATGTGGAAAGTGTGCGCTCGCGATTTGTTGATCATCTTTCGAAAGGTGATCAAGTTGCACTGGCTGAAATTTTTGAAAGAGTTGCACAATCATTGCGAAAAGATTTATCGGAAGATCAAAAAAATAATTAATTAGTAGTTAGAAAAATTAAGCAATAAAAAACCCGCCACATAAAGTGGCGGGTTTTTTATTAAGTAATAAATTACTTAGCTGCTGCCTTCTTGCGACGGCGCTTCTTTGGAGCTGCTGGTGCAGCTGCCTTCTTGCGACGCTTTGGAGCTGCCTTCT
>CANGVO010000022.1 GCA_947457445.1 Actinomycetota bacterium
ATTAAATGTTAGGGATACAAACCAAGTTAATCCTTGTTGCGGATCCATTCCTGCAGTTGCTTCCGAAACTTGTTGACCTAGAACTTCTGCAGGCCCAAGAATGTATTTCGCACCGCCTTCACGAGAACAAGAAACGATTGTGTCGGTTGGACTATCGGCGCCAGTTCCTTCTCTGTTCGCTGGAATAGAGCAATCGAGTGCTGCAAATCGAGCATTTATATCGGCGGAAACGCCTGGCGCTGGTGTCGCTGCAGTTGATGTATCTGCAGGAACTGCAACGCCGGCGGTTTCAGCCAAAACTTGGCGGAAACGAAGTTCGGCAGTTTGCCCAACCAAATCAACTACGCGACGTCCGCTGTCACCTGGAACAGAGATAACGATCTGACGATTTGTTCCGCTTCCCTGCGCCGCTACTTCGCTTTCGGCCACACCGAGTGAGTTAACGCGTTGGCGAATGATGGAGACTGCTTGATCAACCGCCTCGCTGGTTATTTTGTTTGCATCATTGGATGCACGAGGTTGCAACGTAACGCTTGTGCCACCGCGCAGATCCAGACCAAGGCGGACTGAAGAAGCGCCTTGAACGAATGCGGTAACAAGTAATCCTAGAATTAGCACGGCCAAGATCAACAGAGATCGGCCAGAGCGCGCAGGGCTCTTCACAGTTTTATTGGGTGTGGACATAAGAGCAGAGTCTAGGCGTTAGGCGCGGGTGTGTCGAAAAGCGAGGCGATCCCAGCAGGTGGTGTACGTCCCACATGCCGCCATCCGAGTTCGGTGGCTATTCGACCTCGTGGCGTTCTGGCCATAAATCCATTACGGACCAAGAAAGGCTCAGCAACTGATTCAACTGTTTCGGTCTCTTCGCCAACCGCGATCGCCAATGTAGATAAGCCCACTGGACCACCATTAAATCGCTCAATCAAAGCCATCAATACTGATCTATCGAGGCGATCCAACCCCTTTTCGTCAACTTCATACATTTCAAGTGCGGCCATCGCATCTGCATGGGTCAATTGATTTGCACCCTTGGCGCCAGAACGAACTTGGGCATAATCACGAACTCTGCGAAGTAATCGGTTCGCAATTCTTGGCGTTCCGCGTGAACGACCCGCTACTTCCTCAACAGCTTTAGAATCTATTGTTAACTGCAGAAGTGCTGCACTTCGTCTTATTACTTCTTGAAGCTCATCTTCTTCATAAAAATCCAAATGCGCCGTGAATCCAAAACGATCACGTAACGGGCTCGGCAATAGACCAGCACGAGTTGTTGCACCGACCAACGTAAATCGCGGCAGCTGCAAAGGAATCGCCGTTGCTCCCGGACCTTTTCCAACTACAACATCGACTCGAAAATCCTCCATTGCTAGATATAAGAGTTCTTCGGCCGGACGTGGCAGGCGATGAATTTCGTCTAGAAAAAGTATTTCACCTTCGACGAGTGAAGAAAGAATTGCCGCAAGATCTCCCGCGTGTGTAATTGCTGGGCCACTAGTTATTCTGATCGGGGTCTGCATCTCACTAGCAAGAATCAGTGCAAGGGTGGTCTTGCCTAATCCCGGTGGACCTGAAAGCAGAATATGGTCGGCCGCAGAGTTACGTTGCCTAGCTGCAGTGAGCAAAACATCTATTTGATCCCGAACCCTTTTCTGACCAATAAATTCGGATAAAGTTTTTGGGCGCAGTGCATGTTCGGCCGCAGAATCATCGTTCGTAAATTCCGGTGTTACCAAACGATCATCACTCATTTCTAGCGACCGCCTTTTTGCAATGCACGTTTAAGAAGATCGGAGAGATCAGCGCTATTGGCATCTCCACCTTCTTCAGAGATCTGGTTAACAACGTTGGTAATGGCGTTGTCGGATTCTTTTGCGCTAAAACCTAGCGAAATTAGCGCGCTAGCCAATTGCTCGCGCCAAGCGGGTTGATGATGTGCGATTTTGCTTGACGTACCAAAATCAGAGAGCTTGCCCTTTAATTCTAGAATCAAACGTTGCGCACCTTTTCTTCCGATTCCAGGCACTTTTTCGATCGCCGCAATATCTTCTTGCGCAATTGCAACGCCTAGTTGACTAGGCGATAACGCTGCAACAATCGAGAGAGCGACTTTGGGACCGATTCCACTTACTGTCTGAACCAGTTCGAAAAGAAACTTCACGTCATCATCTAAGAAACCAAAAAGCGTGAGCGAATCTTCGCGTACAACCAGAGTTGTAAAAAACTGCGCAGGTGCTCCGATATTTAAGGAGGCGCTTGTCGCTGGAGTGATTGATAGCGCCAACCCGACTCCCCCAACTTCAACCACCGCGCGGTCTAAAGTTAGAGATCTGACGGTTCCATGAATTAATGAGATCATTTTCCAACCAACTTTGCCAAGCGCGATTTTTCCGCGGCAACAGCCGAATCCAATTTCGCATTTCCAGCACCGCGCCAGATATGACAAATTGCTAGTGCAAGTGCATCAGTACTATCAACAGGCTTTGGAATTTCTTTAAGTGAAAGTAAGCGCTTAACCATTTCAGCTACTTGAACTTTATTGGCGCGGCCTGAACCAGTAACTGCCGCTTTGACTTCACTGGGAGTGTGCATAGCGACTGGAATTCCGGCGCGAGCTGCAACTAACAGCGCTATACCTGCAGCCTGACCAGTGCCCATTACGGTTCGCACATTGTGCTGTGCAAAAACCCGTTCCACAGCGATCACATCTGGTTTATGAATTTCTACCCATTGCGTTAAATCTTGTTCTAATTGCAAAAGTCGAAGTTCCAGGGCAGTTGTGCTTGGAGTCAAAATTACACCGACGCCGATAAGTTGAAGGGGTGAACCTGGGGCACCGGATATCACGCCAACTCCACAACGCGTCAAACCTGGATCAACACCCAGAACGCGAATTTGTCTTTGGCCCATAACTTCAAAGCCTATGACGTGAAGTACTTACGCCTAGGAAAGGCTCGCCATAACCTCATCAGATACATCGAAGTTGCTATAGACATTCTGCACATCGTCTAGTTCTTCGATTGCATCAATGAGTTCAAAAACCTTGGTTGCGCCCTCTGCATCTAATGGAATGCTCATCGAAGGCAGGAATGAGGAATCCGCGGATTCGTAATCTATTCCAGCAGATTGCAGAGCGGTTCGGGCTGCCACTAAATCGCTGGCTTCGCAAACCACTTCGAAAGATTCTCCAAGATCATTAACTTCTTCAGCACCCGCTTCGAGAACAGCTTCGAGAACTTTCTCTTCTGTGACGCCACCACTCTTGCTTACGATGATTACGCCTTTGCGGTTAAATAAATAAGAAACCGAACCCGGATCTGCCATTGATCCACCATTGCGAGTTACGGCTACGCGAACTTCAGATGCGGCGCGGTTGCGATTGTCTGAAAGACATTCGATCATGATCGCTACACCATTTGGTCCATAGCCCTCATACATAATTGTCTGCCAGTCAGCACCGCCAGATTCCAATCCTGCGCCACGCTTTACTGCACGTTCAATATTGTCTGCCGGCATGGAATTCTTCTTAGCCTTAGCGATTGCGTCAAAGAGGGTTGGGTTGCCATCAACATCGGCGCCACCATTTCGCGCTGCAACTTCAATGGCTTTAATTAACTTGGCGAAGTTTTTCGCTCGGCGACCATCAATAACAGCTTTCTTATGCTTTGTCGTTGCCCATTTGGAATGGCCTGACATTTAAAACACCTCAATCACAATAGTTACGAAAATATCACTTTCGAATTTGATGGCCTTACTTTATCGCGCCAACACATACTTGATCAAAGAAGTAGCGATGTACGCGTAAATCACCCGTCAATTCGGGATGGAAGGAGGTAGCCAATAAAGATCCTTGACGAACTGCTACGGGGTGGCGCTTGCCATCTGAGGCCAACACTTCGGCAAGGACTTGCACCGAATTCGATACTTCTTCAACCCATGGAGCACGGATAAATACAGCGCGCATTTGTGAACCGGCAAAATTCAAATCACTTTCAAATGAATCAACCTGCCGTCCAAACGCATTGCGGCGAACGGTCATGTCAATCCCACCGAAAGTTTCTTGCCCGACCGCTCCATCGACTATTCGATCAGCTAGGAGAATCATTCCTGCACAAGATCCATAAACAGGCATGCCAGCCGAGATGTGCTTCTTTATTTCTTCAAATAAACCAAAGGTACGTGCGAGCTGGGCAATAGTCGTCGACTCTCCACCAGGAATGATAAGTGCATCAACTTCAGCAAGTTCATCAATGCGTCGTACAGTAAGTGCGGCGTGACCGGATTGCTTGGCAGCCAAAAGGTGTTCACGGAAATCTCCTTGCAGCGCAAGAACACCAATCTTCATTGCAGTTTAAAAATTACCAGCCGCGTTCGGCTAAACGGTGTGGTGCTGGCAAATCTGCCACGTTGATACCAACCATCGCATCGCCTAACCCTCTTGAAACATCCGCAAGGACCTTTGCATCGTCAAAGAAAGTTGTCGCCTTAACGCAAGCTGATGCTCTCTTGGCAGGATCTCCTGATTTGAAGATACCTGATCCAATAAATACGCCATCGGCGCCCATCTGCATCATCAACGCAGCATCTGCAGGTGTTGCGATACCGCCTGCAGTAAATAGAACAACAGGAAGTTTTCCAGTTTCGGCAACTTCCTTTACCAACGCGTATGGCGCCTGAAGTTCCTTCGCTGCAACATAGAGTTCGTCTTCGCGCATCGATGACAATCTGCGGATTTCTCCACCAATCTTTCGCATATGCATCATGGCATTTGAAACATCGCCAGTTCCAGCCTCACCCTTAGAGCGAATCATTGCGGCACCTTCGTTGATGCGGCGTAGCGCTTCACCTAAATTGGTCGCCCCGCAAACGAATGGGACCTTGAAATCCCATTTATCAATATGGTTTTCATAATCTGAAGGAGTAAGAACTTCGGATTCGTCGATGTAATCAACGCCAAGCGATTCCAAAATACGGGCTTCGACGAAATGGCCAATTCGAGCTTTTGCCATCACCGGAATAGTTACTGCCGCTTTAATTTTTTCGATCATGTCAGGATCAGACATACGTGCAACTCCGCCTTGTGCACGGATATCTGCAGGCACGCGCTCCAAAGCCATTACTGCACATGCACCGGCATCTTGTGCGATCTTGGCTTGCTCAGCGTTAACGACATCCATGATGACGCCGCCCTTGAGCATTTCTGCCATACCGCGCTTAACGCGTGCCGTGCCTACTGCCTCTGACATTTAAAACTCCTTTATCGATGACGCAATACTACTTTGAACTCTTCGACGCCGCATCCGCTGGAATAGCGCTAGCAACGGGCGTGAAAATTGGCTCTTTATCAGTCAGAGCCACCCAAATCTGACCTGGAGCAAAGAGAATCTCTTCTCCGTTTGGCAAAGTCCACGATGTTCCTGATTGAGCAGTTGGGCGATTCCAGATAGCTTCGATAGCCAAACCATCTCGCAGAATAAATCCTTTTCCACTTCCAACCGTTGCGGAAAACGGAGTAACTCCTCCAACTTTGTCGTAATACTCCGAAGGTGTGATTGATACAAATTGAATTACGAAAGTCGTTGGACCTAAATGTATGCCTGATGCTGACATGTTGGGAGTATCTCGATGCGACAAAAGCCAACGATTCTCCTTTTGCGACCATGTTACTAAATATGAATTTGCGGGCCAAGAAACTTTTGCGGAAACTATAGGCGTTCCAGTTTCTGGCGAATCACCGAAACCCCAACTAACATTCTTTGATATTGCAATCGAATTTCCTTGGGCCAAAACCTTCTCCATCAACTTTGTAGCCTGCAGCATCATCGCAGTCGGTGCGATTCGCGCCGGATCATTGGCATAAATATCAGAACCTTGTCGCTGCGCTCCAAGATTTTCTAGATTAGCTTCGGCAATTACTGGAAGTAGTTTGCGCTGTGCTCCGCTGTATGCAAAAGCAACTCTTCCGTATTGCTCGAGCAGTTCAATGTCGGAGATTCGAGCGCTTCGTACTGGACCAATTACATCCGGAATCTTCGAGGAAAAAACTGCCGCAAGTCGGGTTAGTCCCCCTTCAACCTGCTCGATATAAACAACATCGGCATCTTCTAATCCTGCTTGTGGATGTGCGGCGGGTGTGTCATCAATCTTCACGACCAAAATTGGCCCGTCTTTACCGATTCGACCACTTAATGAATTTGTCGGCTCATCTTTGACTATTCCATTGAAGATTTGAGTTATATCGGTTTTATTAACCAAGCCAATTATCCCACCAACTACAAGGGCAATTGAAATGATGCCAATGAGAATGGAAACAAAACGCTTAAAGAACATCTGCTTCAAATTCGTAAGTCACTGGCAGGGGCGCGCTGCCGGCAAGTCGGAATATTCTAAAAACTGGCTTATTTCTTACCATTTGTGTTCGCGTTACAGCATCCACGTGAAGTGCGATCGCAACACGTATTTTATCCGTCAGTTCAGATAACTCTCGCAAGAGATCTTTTTCAATAAACCCGTCAACAAGATGACCATCATTGAGCAACAAACCGAGAGCGCCCGATAAACCACTTTCAGCTTGAGATCGCGTCTGCATCTGGGCATCTCTTGCTTGATGGGCAGCCGCCGTTAAGAGCAAAGCGGAAGCAGGATCTGCAATGTCGCTCTTTGCTATTTCTAAAGCAACTGCCGCACGACGTTGCAGGAGCCCATCTAAATTTGCCCAGCTGGTCTCCACTCGATGATGCAACCTATCTAGCCGAGTAGCGGAGTAAGACAAATACCAAATCGAAAAAATCAGTATCAGTGCGATAAAAAAGAATTTTTCCATTAGTTACCTTCTCGCCCTAAGAATCGGTTCCATGCTCGATTTTCTGATGAGAGAGTGACTCCATTGCCGCCCACTAAAGCCATTTCGTAAATAGAGTAAATATCCTCAGCAACAACATCCCAATCGAAACGTTGCGCATAAGCCTTGCCACTTTGCGCGAGAGATTTACGTTTATCAGTATCCCGCAGCAGATCGATAACCACCTTCGCTAACTCCTGCGGATTTTCAGATTGGAAGAGCGCACCATATTCACCGTTACCCAGAAGTGAATCAAAAGCCGGAATATCACTTGCAACAACTGCCGCGCCGCCCGCAAGTGCTTCAGCAAGGATGATTCCGAAAGATTCACCGCCCGTGTTTGGAGCGATATAAAGTGCAACCGAGGATAGAAAATCAGCTTTTTCTTTCTCAGTGATTCTTCCCAGAAATTCGAAGCGGTGTCTGAGTTGCGGATCAATTTGATCTTCAACTTCTTTACTCTCCCCTGGTCCCGCGACAAGTACGCGTACATCAGGAGCAAAGCGCGCAATAATTGGAAGAGCTTCAAGAAGTACCGATAATCCCTTGCGTGGCTCTTCATATCGACCGATAAAGCCGAGTGTGTTTCCGCTCCATTCAGGACGAACCTGTCCATCGCGGTATCTATCTGCGTAAATTCCATTTGGAACAACTACCGCATCAGTTTCTAAATGCTCAGTCAAAGTAGAGCGCGCAGCCTCACTGACTGCAATTCGCGCAGTGAGTTTTTCAATCACTGGCTCAAGAATTGGTCCGATAGCAAAAATTGCCTTCTGTCTCTTAGCCGCGGCATGAAACGTTCCGACTAATGGACCTTCGGCAGCCCAACAAGCCAAAAGTGAAATGGATGGAATTGCTGGCTCGTGTAGATGCAACAGATCAAATTCACCATTTGAAATCCAATTGCGAACTCGCGAAAATGCAATTGGACCAAACAGAACACGTGCCACCGCTCCGTTATAAGGAATGGAAATTGGCTTACCAGCGCTCACTACATAATCAGGCACAGATGATTCGTCAATTACAGGAGCTAATACCGAAACGTAATGGCCCTTGGCAATTAAATATTCTGCCAAATCACGTACGTGGTTTTGTACACCACCTGGCGTATCCCAACCGTAGGGGCAAACTAAACCAATTCTTAACTTCTGCAGCGTCATGCTGTTCGCTCCTGGAAATCTCCATCAACCCAAATACGTTGCAACATGTGCCAATCCTGAGGGTGCTTAGAAATTCCGTCTGCAAATAGGTCAGCGCATTTTTGAACCACTGCAGCAACACGCTGTGTCTCTGGTCCCTCTGACGGAATATCCACTTGGTTGAACTCAATATGTATTCCAGTATTCGTATAAGAAACATAAGCAGTAACTAGAGGTATTCCTGTTCGAATGGCCAAAAGTGCCGCCCCGGCTGGCATGCGTGCTGGATGTCCAAAGAAACTTACATCCACTCCACTTTTTGATAAATCACGATCGGCAACCAATGCAATTAGAGATCCTTCGCGCGCACGTTGCATCAGTGTGGCCATTGATCTGCCATCTAAAGCCAATACTTCCATGCCAATGTTTTGGCGGTACTCCAAAAACTTATTAAATAGCGCTTCCGGCTTTAACCGCTCCGCAACAGTTACGAGTGGAAATCCCATAGCGCAAAAATACGAACCCGCATGATCCCAATTGCCTGCGTGTGGCAGAGCAACAACAACACCGCGTCCATCTTTCATCGGCCCAGTCAATAATTCTTCTCGTGTAACCGTTACCGTCGTGGAAATTCGAGATTTGGACCAATCAGGAGATCTAAAGGTGTCACACCAATATCGCATGTAAGAAGTAACGGCCTCAGCCATCAATTGATCCATTTCAATGGCGCTTTTATCTGGTGTAACTCGTTCTAGATTGCTTCGCAAGCGCTTCATCCGGGCACCGTTGCGAGTGAGCGCAAATTTTCCGATTTGGTCAAACAGTGAATAGGCAAATTTTTCGGGTAGGGATCGAACGATTCGCCATCCCATGAAGTAAGCCCCCGCAATTAGAAAATCAAATTTCATAATCTTTACAGAGCAGCTTTCACAATCAAGACTCGTTGTACGACGGTAACAATTGTCAAAATTAGCAGCGCCCAGATGCCGATAGTGAGCGCATAAGGAACTCCGAGTCCATCCAACCCGATTGCGGTTAATACCAAGATCAATCGTTCAGTTCGCTCGGCGATACCACCGGAACATTCAATGCCATGCGCCTCGGCCTTAGCGCGAATGTACGGAACTAACCCACCTGAAACCAGGGCAACTAGCGCTATTGGCGCTAGCGGATCATCGCTGTTCATGAGCGCCAGAATCAGCCCAACCATAATCGCCGAATCGGTTACTCGATCAATTGTTGAATCTAAAAATCCGCCCCATTTACTGGCGCCTTTTTGAGAAATACGCGCCATTGCACCGTCGAATAGATCACTAAGTGCAAAAAGGGAGATAACAATCGTGCCCCAGAAAAATTCTTGGCGGGGATAAAAATAGAGCGCGCTAACAACTAGTCCAATTGCACCGGTTGCCGTTACTGAGTTTGGAGTTAGACCAACACGAAGTGCCCCGCGCGCGATTGGATTGATGGCGCGAGTTACGGCAGGTTTTAAAGAAGCGCTTAACATCAGCACCATCGTAGGCTTAAGTAAGGTTTTTCACCTATTCTGACGCCTGTGACCTCGGGCAAACGTATCCATGTATACGGGCATATCTCTGCCCAGCCGCAAGCGATTGCCAATCTTTTCGGAGCCGAAGTTTCAGACTCAGCGATTGCCGAAAGCGATCTAGCGATCTTTGCGATGAATCCAGCGGCGGGAATAGATCAAGCCACCATTGATCTATGGCAATCTCTAAGTGACTTTCAATTACCCAGGTTGGTAGTTGTAAACGAACTCGAAGGATCGGATTCAGATTTCGAAGATGCAATTATGTTAGGAAATCGCGTACTAGATCAGTTAGTAACTCCTTTCCTCGTGCTCCATGGAGAAACTGGCGAACCAATGGCGTTGATTGATTTAGTGACTTTAGAAATATCTGACTACAGCGCCAAACCCGCGATTGTGCGAAATAGCGATCCCGAACATCAAGAATTAGTAGCAGAATTTCGCGAAGAATATCTGGCAGATGTAGAAGCGGCTGGCGAAGGAGCATTTGCTGCTGGTCTACTTTTCCCAGCGATTCCTATTGTTATCTCTAACGGTCTCGGAATTGATGTTGTTAAAAAATACATTTCGCAGTTGAACTGACAAAAGTCTTACCAAGCAGCTGCGAGTTCATCTCTAGTCTGTGAAAGCAAAACAGGCATAACCTTCGTTTGGCCGATCAGTGGCATGAAATTTGCATCGCCTGACCAACGCGGAACAACGTGTTGGTGAATATGTTCGGCAACCCCCGCACCAGAAATGGCACCTTGATTCATGCCTAGGTTAAAACCTGCGGGCGAAGATACTTTGCGCAACGTCACCATCGCATGAGCGGTCATTTCAGAAATCTCATCGCGTTCTGATTTAGTCAGATCAGTTAAGTCGGCCACGTGCCGCAAGGCACAAATCAATAGATGGCCAGCGTTGTACGGATAGAGATTCATAACCACATATGCGAATTCACCGCGAGCGACTATCAATCCTTCTTCATCCGACAACGTTGGAATTCGACAGAATGGACATTGCACATCATTTTGATCTAACGGGCGGTTTTCACCTTTCAGATATTCCATGCGGTGTGGCGCCCATAAGCGCGCCCAACGATCGGGCATTCCTAAATCAGCAGAAGCCATATCTAGACCTGTTTGCGGTCGCGAATTGCATTTTGGATTTCAGCGATCGCATCAGCGATTGAAATGGAATTCTTCTGTTCACCATTGCGATAACGAATCGAAACTTTACCGGCGCTCTGATCTTCTTCGCCGGCAATTAACATGTAAGGAACTTTTTGCATCTGAGCGTTACGAATCTTCTTCTGCATGCGATCGTCAGAAGAATCCAAATCAATTCGAATACCTGCTGCCTTAAATTCTTTTACAACGTCAGCTAAATAATCGGCAAAAGCTTCCGCAACTGGAATCGCAGTAACTTGAACTGGAGCCAACCATGGCGGGAACGCTCCTGAATAGTGCTCGGTTAAAACACCGAAGAATCTTTCGATTGAACCGAAGAGTGCTCGGTGAATCATCACTGGTCTCTGGCGAGTTCCATCAGTTGCTGAATATTCAAGTTCAAAGCGTTGAGGTAATTGGAAATCGACCTGAATTGTGGACATCTGCCAAGTGCGACCAATCGCATCTTTGGCTTGTACCGAAATCTTAGGACCGTAAAAAGCAGC
>CANGVO010000023.1 GCA_947457445.1 Actinomycetota bacterium
CTTATGATGATCTTGCTGTGGCTGCTTTGAAATTTATGTCGGCGCAATCTGGTGAGCACCTCGTGGCAGCGTTCGCACAATCTCGCGCTGACGATATTGAACGTCAGGCCACCATTGCGTTGGGTGCGAAAGCTAACAAAGTTGATGCTCTTGCAACATTTTTGAGTGAACAAGGTTATGCCGCTACTGCAGGGACTCGAGGTAATGGTGAAGAACTATGTCAACATCACTGTCCCATTGCACACGTCGCCGCAGAATTTCCACAACTATGCGAAGCCGAGACAGAAGTATTTTCTAAATTGCTAGGTACACATGTACAACGCTTAGCAACCATTGCACACGGTGATGGAGTTTGCACTACGTATATTCCCAATCAAGCAAATATCGAAAAGAAACAACCTCAAACAGCCGGAAAGGCGCGGTAATGACAACTGCACATCCAGAACTAGATGGACTCGGAAACTACGAATACGGTTGGTCTGACGGCAACGATGCCGGCGCAAACTCAAAACGTGGAATCAACGAGGATGTTGTTCGCGATATTTCATCTAAGAAAGATGAACCTCAGTGGATGCTAGATATGCGACTGAAAGGGCTGTCGCTCTTCGAGAAAAAGCCCATGCCATCTTGGGGATCTGATCTAACAGGTATTTTCTTCGACACCATTAAATATTTCGTCCGCTCAACCGAGAAGCAAGCAGCGACATGGGATGACCTACCCGAAGAAATTAAAAATACCTATGATCGTTTAGGCATTCCAGAAGCGGAAAAACAGCGCCTAGTTTCAGGTGTTGCTGCGCAATACGAATCCGAAGTTGTCTATCACTCAATTCGCGAAGATCTAGAAAAACAAGGCGTTATCTTCCTTGATACCGATAGCGGACTAAAGCAGCACCCAGAGCTCTTTAAAGAGTATTTCGCATCTGTTATTCCGGTCGGTGACAATAAATTTGCAGCGCTAAATACTGCTGCTTGGTCTGGTGGATCATTTATCTATGTTCCTAAGGGCGTGCATGTGGATATTCCTTTGCAAGCATATTTCCGTATTAACACCGAAAATATGGGGCAGTTCGAACGCACTTTGATTATTGCTGACGAAGATTCCTATATCCACTACGTAGAAGGGTGTACTGCGCCGATCTATAAGTCAGATTCGCTGCACTCAGCGGTCGTGGAAATCATTGTGAAAAAAGGCGCACGCGTGCGCTACACAACCATTCAAAACTGGTCGAATAACGTTTATAACTTGGTTACCAAGCGCGCTACTTGTGCGGAAGGTGCAACCATGGAATGGGTGGATGGAAATATTGGATCCAAGGTCACGATGAAGTACCCAGCAGTTATGTTGATGGGTCCTCACGCAAAGGGTGAAACTTTGTCACTTGCTTTTGCAGGACCTGGACAACACCAAGATTCCGGAGCCAAGATGGTGCATGCTGCACCGTTTACATCTTCATCTGTAATCTCAAAGTCTGTAGCACGTGGGGGAGGTCGCACCTCATATCGCGGTCTCGTTCAGGTCCAAGAAGGCGCCCATCATTCAAAGAGCACAGTCAAATGTGATGCCCTTCTTGTCGACACAATCTCACGTTCGGATACATACCCATACGTTGATATTCGTGAAGATGACGTTTCAATGGGCCACGAAGCAACCGTCTCTAAAATCAGTGATGATCAGCTCTTCTATCTAATGTCTCGCGGTTTAACAGAAGATGAGGCAATGGCGATGATCGTTCGTGGATTTATCGAGCCAATCGCCCGCGAACTTCCAATGGAATATGCACTCGAATTGAATCGTTTGATCGAGCTGCAAATGGAAGGCGCTGTTGGTTAATGACGACCCTGACTACCAATTACCTAACGCCAACTGGGCGTGAAGAAGCTTGGCGTTTCACACCCCTTAAACGTTTGGGTGGGATGCATGATGGCAGCGCAGTTGTTGCCGATAGACACTCGCTCTCATTCGTTGGGACTAAAGCTCAAGGCGTTTCCTTTGAATTAAAGCCAGCCTCGGATGCACCAGTTTTATCTGAAAGCGATGACGCAATCGTCGGTCGAATTCGCGAAGCTGGGAAAGATGTTGCTGTTTTAACAATTAGCGCTAACACAGAAGTTGCTGATCCCATTATCTTGGGGCGCTCTCAAGGATCGTTGGAAAGCGCTGAATTCTCAAGAGTTCAGATCAATGTGCAAAACCATGCACGTGCAACGATCATTGTTGAAAATACAGGCGACACGCATTTAGCTGAAGATATTGAAATTTCTGTAGCTGCCGGTGCCAGCCTTACTCTGGTTTCACTTCAAGAGTGGTCATCCAAGACGGTACATGCAGCGCGTCTACACACAGTTGTTGACCGAGATGCCACCTTTAAATCTGTAGTCGTAACTATCGGTGGATCATTAGTTCGGATGTTACCTACGGTTGAATTTGCGGGTCCTGGAGCATCATGTGAACTCTTCGGGGTTTATTTTGCAACATCTGGTCAATTCTTTGAACATCGTATGTTCGTAGACCACAAGGTAGCTAATGCAAAGTCGCGAGTTAACTACAAAGGCGCTTTGGCTGGCGATCAAGCCCACACAGTTTGGATCGGTGATGTGTTCATCCGCGCAGCCGCAGAAGGTACGGACACTTACGAACTAAATCGCAATTTGCTCTTATCCGATGGAGCGCGCGCAGATTCTGTTCCCAACCTGGAAATTGAAACCGGCGAAATTGTTGGAGCAGGTCACGCCAGCACCACCGGACGCTTCGATGATGAGCAACTTTTCTACTTGATGTCTCGTGGAATTAATCTGGCAGATGCTCGACGTCTAGTTGTCCGTGGTTTCTTCAATGAAATTATCTCTGAGATTGGTCAAGATGATATTCAAACAAGATTGATGGATCGTATTGATGACGAGCTTGCTAAGGCTGGTGCATAAATGAGCGATCTATCTTTTGCATCCTTGACTCCTGGCAAGCCAGTGAAGATCGAAAAAAATGGTCGATCAATCTGCGTCACGCGAGTACAAGATGAAGTCTTTGCCATTGATGACACCTGTTCACATTCCGATGCCTCTCTGGCAGAAGGAGATGTTTCAGATTTCAAAATTGAATGTTGGTTGCATGGCGCCGAGTTTGATTTACGCACGGGGGAGGCGCTAACGCCTCCTGCAGTAGCTCCAGTAAAAGTTTATTCAGTAATCGTTGACGGAGACTCCGTCACGGTAGATGCGTAGCGAGGAAAGTTAATGAGTACATTGGAAATTCGCGGCCTTAAGGTTTCTGTCGATACCGAAAATGGTGCTGTTGAAATTTTGAAGGGTGTCGATCTAACGATCAAATCTGGCGAAACCCACGCCATCATGGGACCAAACGGTTCCGGTAAATCAACTCTCGCTTATTCAATCGCTGGTCATCCGAAGTACAACATCACGGGTGGAACCGTAACTCTTGATGGCGCGGATGTACTTGAGATGACCGTTGATGAGCGCGCCAAGGCTGGGCTATTTCTAGCGATGCAATATCCCGTAGAAGTTCCTGGTGTATCTGTATCTAACTTCTTGCGCACAGCAGTAACTGCATTGCGCGGTGAAGCTCCTAAGTTGCGCACCTGGGTAGGCGAAGTTAAAGATGCCATGGAGGCCTTAAATATGGATCCTTCATTTGCTCAACGAAATGTAAATGAGGGTTTCTCTGGCGGTGAAAAGAAGCGCCACGAAATCATGCAGTTGGAATTGCTAAAGCCAAAAATTGCAATCCTTGACGAAACCGATTCCGGCCTTGACGTAGATGCCCTACGAATTGTCTCCGAGGGCGTAAATCGTGCAAAGGCATCAGAGAACATTGGCGTGCTCTTGATTACTCACTACACGCGTATCTTGCGCTATATCAAACCTGATTTTGTACACGTCTTTGCAAACGGCAAAATTGTTGAAGAAGGCGGACCAGAGTTAGCGGATAAGTTGGAAGCTAACGGTTATGCGGAGTACGTCAGCGCGTAAATCTCATGACTTTAGACCCTAGCGTCATTCGTAAAGACTTCCCGATTTTTGATCGGGTTATTCGTGATGGCCAAAAATTGGTCTATCTTGATAGTGGAGCCACGAGCCAGAAGCCAAATGCGGTAATTGATGCTGAATCCGATTTTTATCGTAACCACAATGCAGCAGCACATCGTGGAGCTCATCAATTAGCTGAAGAAGCCACGGAAGCAATCGAAGGTTCTCGCGAGATCGTTGCGAAGTTCCTAGGGGCAGAAAGTGAAGATATTGTTTTCACTAAGAGCTCTACAGAAGCTTTGAATTTAATTGCCTATTCGATAGGCAGTGCGCCAAGTGGTAATCGTTTCCACCTACAGCCCGGCGATGAGATCGTCGTTACTGAAATGGAACATCACGCAAATCTCATCCCTTGGCAACAGCTTGCCAAGCGCACCGGCGCGGCTCTGAAGTGGTTTGAGGTAGATCAAGCGGGTCGTTTAGATTTATCTGATATCAAAAAAGTTATTACCGAACGAACAAAAGTCGTTGCAGTAACTCATCAATCCAATGTACTTGGCACAATCAATCCTTTAACCGAAATAGTAAAACGTGCACATGAAGTTGGTGCTGTTTTTATCCTTGACGCATGTCAGTCAGTCCCGCATATGCCGGTAAATGTGAAAGATCTAGATATTGATTTTCTTGTTTTTTCCGCACATAAAACAGTCGGGCCAACCGGTGTTGGCGTTCTTTGGGGACGCAGCGAATTGCTCTCAGATCTTCCACCATTTCTATATGGCGGATCGATGATAGAAACTGTCACAATGACTGATGCCACCTGGGCGCCAGCTCCCCGCAAGTTTGAAGCGGGCGTTCCAAACATGGCACAGATAGTCGGTCTAGGTGCGGCGCTAAATTATTTAAGTAACGTTGGTATGGAAAACATCCATAAACACGAGGTTGCATTGACCAAATACACATTAGATAAAATGCAAGAGATTGATCAGCTGCGAATCGTTGGACCAACTGACCTGCATCTTCGGGGCAGCGCTATTTCTTTTACTTTAGGAGAGATCCATCCTCACGATTTAGGACAGTATTTAGATAGCGCTGGTATTGCCGTCCGTACGGGCCATCACTGCGCTTGGCCGTTAACCCGCAAAATGGGTGTTCCGGCAACGACAAGAGCCTCCTTGTATCTCTATAACGACGAAGCAGATATAGATTCATTAATCGCCGCAACCAAAGATGCCCAGAAATATTTTGCATAATGGAACTAGATAACCTTTATCAAGAAGTCATCTTGGATCATTACAAGAGACCGCAGAACAAAAAATTGGCCGCCACTTTTGATGCCCAGGTTCATCATGTCAATCCATCATGCGGTGATGAAATAGATTTGAATTTGACGATAAAAGATCAGATAGTTACCAACATAACGTGGGATGGGGTTGGTTGTTCAATCTCTCAAGCAAGTGTTTCGATTCTCACGGACCTTTTAGTTGGTAAGTCGATTGTCGAGGCCTATTCGATCTACGATAACTTTGTGGCTCTAATGCAAAGCAAGGGGTCCATCGTTGGCGACGAGTCCGTCTTGGAAGATGCAATCGCGCTAGCTGGAGTTTCAAAGTATCCAGCCCGAATTAAATGTGCATTGTTGGGTTGGATGGCATTTAAAGATGCCAGTGTTCAGGCACAAGCTAAATCTAAACTAGACTAAGAAATGGAGAGAGGTGCTAAATGGTTGCTGCAGTTGACGATGTAACAGAGGCAATGAAAGATGTTGTCGATCCAGAGTTAGGCATTAACGTAGTCGACCTGGGTTTGATTTACGATGTCATGGTTGATGACAACAACATTGCGGTTCTCAATATGACGCTGACCTCCGCTGCTTGTCCCTTGCAGGATGTAATCGAAGATCAGACTCGACAGGCTTTGGCACCGCTGACATCTGACGTAAAAATTAATTGGGTATGGATGCCGCCTTGGGGTCCAGATAAGATCAGCGATGACGGTCGCGAACAACTTCGCGCGTTAGGTTTTACAGTCTAAATTTATCTAAAGATCGGAGCTCGAAGTGTCCATGCATGCAGGCTGGATGGCGCTACGAACTTTAAGTTCTGATCAATCTGTCAAGAGCGCAAAGTTAAAACCCGGCACCCTTAAGCGTATTTTCGCTTACGCAGTTCCGTATAAATCAACATTTGTTCTCTTCCTATTCTGTTTAATTGCAGACGCCTTTCTCACAATCGCAACTCCGTTACTTCTACGCGAGTTAATCGATAAAGGAGTCATTCCGAAAGATCGCGCTCTCGTAACGACAATGGCGATTGCTGTTGCTTTTCTTGCCATTTTGACAGCGGCAGTAAATATCGTGGTTCGTTGGATATCTTCAAAAATAGGAGAAGGTCTAATCTACGACTTGCGATCACAGGTATTTCGCCATGTTCAAGAACAATCGATTGCCTTCTTTACGCGGACACAAACTGGCGCGCTAATCTCGCGTATCAACTCTGATGTAATCGGGGCACAACGCGCTTTTACATCAACATTTTCCGGAATCATTAGCAATGTCCTAACCCTGATCCTTGTCGTTGGAACGATGTTGGCGCTGAGTTGGCAGATAACTATTGCTTCATTGCTTTTGCTCCCAGTTTTCCTGGCGCCGACAAAATGGATCGGTGGACGCCTTCAGGGATACACGCGTGATTCATATGAACTAAATGCTGAAATGTCTTCGACAATGACCGAACGCTTCAACGTTTCGGGAGCATTGCTGGTGAAGCTCTATGGCAACATGGATCAGGAATCAGTGGTATTCAAGAAGAAAGCTCGCAAAGTCGCAGATATCGGAATCTCAATGGCGATGCTAAATACCTTTTTTTTCATTGCTCTGATAAGTATCGCGGCGTTAGCAACTGCGATCGCATATGGAATCGGTGGTCATCTGGCAATTGACGGATCAATAACTGTTGGAAGTTTGATCGCGATTACGACCTTACTGGCAAGGCTTTATGGCCCGCTTGTTTCATTAGCCACGGTTCGCGTGGATGTGATGGGTGCACTAGTTTCATTTGAAAGAGTTTTCGAGGTTTTAGATTTAGAGCCAATGGTTAAAGAAGCAGATGATGCGAAGATTCTTAATTCGAGAACCCCAGAGATATCTTTCGAAAACGTTCGATTCACTTATCCCAATGCGCAGCAAATTTCTCTTGCTTCTTTAGAGTCCGCATCCTTACCCGAGATAAAAGAGAGTGAAGAGATTTTAAAGGGGATAGATTTCACAGCTGCTGCCGGTACCGTAACTGCATTAGTGGGTCCATCAGGTGCTGGAAAGACAACAATAAGTGCGCTGTTGCCGAGACTTTATGATGTTTCATCTGGAGCGATAAAGATAGATGGAGTTGATTTACGCGAATTAACTCTCGACTCCCTGCGCAGCAGTATTGGTGTTGTAATGCAGGATTCTCATTTATTTCATGACACGATCACTGCCAATCTTCGCTATGCAAAGAGTGATGCAACTCTCGAGCAGATGCAGTCAGCTTGTGAATCGGCACAGATTTGGGATTTGGTTAAATCGTTACCAAATGGTTTAGAGACCATGGTTGGAGAACGTGGACATCGCCTTTCTGGAGGTGAAAAGCAGAGACTCGCTATTGCTAGATTACTTTTGAAGTCTCCAAGTATCGTAATTCTTGATGAAGCCACTGCGCATTTAGATTCGGAGAACGAAGAGTTAGTACAGAAAGCGCTGGCACAGGCTTTGAGCGGACGGACAAGCATCGTGATTGCTCATCGCCTCAGCACCGTTATGAGCGCTGATCAAATTCTCGTTTTAGAAAATGGATTAATTCGTGAACGTGGCAAACATGAAGACCTCGTGCAAGCTGGTGGTTTGTACTCAGAGCTCTTTGCTCGTCAGGATCTGACCGCGTCTAATTAATATTCGGCCATATCCGATAAGACCGGCGAAAAAAATCCATTGCAGCGCGTAGGCAAGATGAGGACCATCACTTAACTCGGGAACCTGAGCGGGCACTTCTGGCTTAAGACTTGGTTCAGAGCCATCAATTAGGTCGAGATAAAAACCTTCACTCTCTAAACCTGATTGTGCATTTAACTTGGAGATCATTCCAGCGCCGGAAGCAGGAAGCGCAAAGAAGGCACCTTGCGGAAGAGATCGATCTAAACGAAATCTCGCAGTTATAGAAATTTTCCCATCAGGAATCTGGGTAATTTTCGGCGCTGTCTTCGCATCCTTGCCCGCCTTTACCCAGCCACGATCTACCCAGAGATTGCGACCATCAGTTAATTTGAATCTAGTTAAGACTTCATAGCCGTAAACGCCTTCAAAGTATCTATTTTTCAAAAGTATTTGATTGCTCGAATCTAGCGTTCCTGAGGCTTCGACAGTGCGCCACTCCACAGATTCGTAATCTGATGTAAGTCCTTCAAGTTTTAACATGGGCTTAGATAGCGCGGATTCGATATTGGCATTTCGCTGCTGGCGATCTATTCCCCTTTGGAATTGCCATTGACTTGCCCAAAAACATCCAGCAATCAAAAGTATTGCAATAATTGTTTTGAAGATGGCCTTTGGCTCTTTAACCTTAATCAGATCAGCCATTTAACAAGTCTAGCGAAATTAGAATTGAGTTGAGCTATTCCAGAGATTTCGATTTATCGCGCAGCAATCCATCGCCAGGAGCAAAACTTTCACGACCAGCATTGGCAATAACTACCGCAAAATAGGGCAGGGTAACGGCGCCTAAAAGCGCAAACCATCTCCATGGGCTAGGCAGAAGAACGGTGAGAATAAAACACGCTGTGCGAATCATCATTGAAATAAAGTAACGACGTTGACGACCTGCTTGATCTCGAGTTAGGGAGGCAGGAGCCCCGGTAATGTCATAGACATTTACGGGCTTTGACTTACCTGTTTTTCTACCAAAAATTGAGGCCATAGCCTAAGACTATGCGGAGAAAAGAGGGCGCGCGAGGCGAAAGGGGAAGTTACGCATAGGTAGCAAGGTAAGTTTTGTCATATGTCAGATGATAATTCTTCAATTGCGCTGGTCACCGGTGGAAATCGTGGAATCGGATTAGCCATCGCACGTGCTTTGCAGGCCGGTGGTCACGACGTCATTGTTACTTATCGCAGTGGTGAGGCTCCAGAAGGATTTAACGCCGTTCAAATGGATGTGACATCGACTGAAAGCGTCGATGCGGGATTCGCTGCCATAGAAGAACAATGGGGAGTTCCTGAAATAATCGTCGCCAACGCGGGTATCACTAAAGACGGATTGGTGATGCGTATGAGCGATGCTGATTTCGAAGATGTACTAAACGCAAATCTAACCGGAGCATTTCGTGTTGCCCGTCGCTCCACCAAAGGTTTGCTTAAGTTAAAGCGTGGACGTTTAATCTTTATTGGCTCAGTCGTTGGGGGAGTCGGAGCGGCGGGACAAGTCAACTATTCAGCCAGCAAATCTGGTCTGCTGGGTATGGCGCGCTCATTTGCGCGCGAACTTGGATCACGTGGAATCACAGCAAATGTGATTGCACCAGGTTTTGTTGAAACAGATATGACATCGAACTTGGATGAGAAACGCAGAGATGAAATCGCTAAATCAGTTCCGCTAGGAAGATTCTGTAGTGCAGAAGAGATTGCAGAAGTGGTTAAGTTTGTTGCCTCGAAAGAGGCGGGTTACATAACTGGGGCGCTGATTCCAGTCGATGGCGGATTAGGAATGGGGCACTGACAATGGGAATTCTTAACGGTAAAAATATTTTAGTAACTGGCGTTCTTACCGATGGATCGATCGCTTTTCATATCGCAAAGATCGCCCAAGAAGAGGGCGCAACAGTTCTTCTATCGTCTTATGGCCGCGTAATGAGTCTGACTACACGAATTTCTGGTCGACTTCCAAAACCGGCTCCGGTCATTGAATTAGATGTTACGAATCAAGAACACTTGGATGCTCTTTCAGAACGCGTTAAGGAACACGTTCCGCATTTAGACGGTGTTGTTCACTCGATTGGATTCGCGCCCGAAGCAGCGCTCGGCGGAAACTTTCTAAACACTTCTTGGGAAGATGTTGCGACTGCAGTACATGTATCTGCTTACTCTCTTAAGTCGCTGACCATGGCAACGCGCTCTCTGTTTAACGGTGGAGGTTCGGTGGTTGGGCTTGACTTTGATGCCACGGTTGCTTGGCCAAAATATGACTGGATGGGTGTAGCCAAGGCAGCTCTCGAATCAACTTCTCGTTATTTAGCGCGTGATTTAGGCGCGGAAAATATTCGAGTAAATCTTGTAGCAGCCGGCCCGATTCGCACTATGGCTGCTAAATCAATTCCGGGTTTTGATGAATTCGAAAAGGTCTGGAATGAACGTTCACCGCTCGAGTGGGATGTTACGAATCCAGTTCCCGCAGCCCAAGCGGCAGTGGCCTTACTTTCAGACTGGTTCCCGAAAACCACTGCTGAGATCATCCACGTAGACGGCGGTTTGCACGCTATGGGTGCCTAAAGGTAAAGTAACCCCCAGACCAGTGGCAGTTCGAGCGCTACTGCAAGAGGAGCTCACCGCTCCCACCTTCTCGGCCCACTTACGTGGAGCTGGCTGGTTTGTCGAAAGTGAATCGCCTGCGGGCGTTTATTTCTTTCCTTAGCGGTGTGCGATTTTTGCGATAGAACCGGCTACCTAAGTCAAACGACAGTAGTAAATCAACTAAGGAGCACAAATCACAACTGAACCGCGCATCAATGACCGTATCCGCACACCTCAAATTCGTCTCATCGGACA
>CANGVO010000024.1 GCA_947457445.1 Actinomycetota bacterium
CTCGGCGACCGACGCATTGAGTGCGATATCGCTGCGATAGAAAGATCCGGAAAGTTCAATCTGTGAGATTGCGCGATATGCACGATCACGGGCCTCGGTTAGATCAACGCCTAACCCTGTAACCGTCATTACTCGACCACCGCTTGAAACCAATCCATTTGCTGTCAGAGAAGTTCCGGCGTGAAAAATTTGAGTCTTTTCGATTGATGGAATATTTGAAATTAATCCATCGGTCTTTGGTGATTCAGGATAACCCTGCGCAGCAAGAACAACTGTGACTGCGCTTTCATCGCGCCAAGTAAGCGCCACATCATCCAACGAATCTGTCGCCGCTTTGTAAAGAAGTTGCGCAAGAGGTGTTGTAAGGCGCGGGATCAATACTTGTGTTTCAGGATCACCAAAGCGCGCATTAAATTCGATGACTCGCAATCCGTGATCGGTTAAAGCGAGTCCGGCATATAGGAGTCCGACAAACGGGGTGCCTCGTGCAGCCATTTCAGCGATAACTGGCGCCAATACTTTCTCGTAAGTTTCATCCATGATGTCATCGGGTGCCCATGGAAGTGGTGAGTATGCACCCATGCCACCTGTATTTGGACCTTCATCCCGGTCGTAAGCTCGCTTAAAATCTTGCGCTGGTTGCATCGGTAAAACATTTCGGCCGTCAGAAATTCCAAATAACGAAATCTCAGGGCCATTTAAAAACTCTTCAATTACAACTCGCTTGCACGCCATTGCATGTTCCAAAGCTTTGGTGCGATCTTCGGTGACAACGACACCTTTGCCCGCCGCAAGCCCGTCATCTTTAACAACATAGGGAGCACCGAAAGCATCAAGTGCACTTTCAATCTCTGATTTAGTATCACAGGTGAAACTGCGCGCAGTTGGAACACCTGCATCGCGCATTACACCCTTTGCAAAATCTTTTGAACCTTCGAGTTGGGCGGCAGCTTTAGACGGGCCAAAAACAGCGAAACCTGCTGCTCGTAGGCCATCGGCCACTCCGTTAACAAGTGGAACTTCGGGTCCAATTACGACTAAATCTGCACTTAATGATTTAGCTAGCGAAAGCACTGCGTCGTTATCTTTTATATCAACAGGATGATTTGTTGCAATCTGTGCAGTACCTGGATTTCCAGGTGCACAATGAAGTTCAGTACAACTTGGATCTGCTTGTAACCCTAGTGCGAGTGCGTGTTCACGACCGCCGCTTCCGACTAGGAGGATTTTCATGGTTTAGATGAAATCCTTCACGACAATTGTTTGGTCGCGACCCGGTCCGACTCCGATTGCGCTCATCGGCGCTCCCGAAATCTTTTCTAGGAAAGTGATGTAATCCTGAGCATTCTTTGGCAGATCGCTGATCTTGCGCGCACCTGAAATATCTTCGTTCCATCCAGGCAAATATTCATAAATCGGTTTTGCATGATGGAAATCAGATTGTGACGCTGGAAGTTCTTCCACACGCTTGCCATCAATTTCATATGCAACACAAACTGGGATTTCTTTCCATCCAGTTAAAACATCTAACTTGGTTAAGAAGAAATCGGTTAGACCGTTTACGCGAACCGCATAGCGAGCAATTGGTGCGTCATACCAACCGCAACGACGTGCGCGACCAGTTGTAACACCGATTTCACCACCAATTGTGCGCAACTTCTCGCCATCTTCATCGAAGAGTTCAGTTGGGAAGGGGCCAGAACCTACGCGAGTTGTGTAGGCCTTAACAATTCCGATTACGCGATCAATTTTGGTTGGTCCGATTCCAGATCCTGTGCAAGCACCGCCTGCAGTTGGGTTTGAAGAAGTAACGAAGGGATAAGTGCCGTGATCAACATCTAGCAGAGTGCCTTGTGATCCTTCGAGCAGAACGCGCTTTCCGGCTTTAAGGGCTTGATCAAGCAATAGAACTGTGTCTGCAACATATGGCCGCAAAATTTCGGCATATGCCAAGTACTCATCAAGCACTTCATCAACTTCGATATTTTTGCGGTTGAAAACCTTGATAAGCACTTGGTTCTTATCGCGCAGCGCTCCTTCGATCTTCTGACGCAAAATAGATGGATCAAAAAGATCTTGCACACGGATTCCGATGCGATTGATCTTGTCAGCGTACGCCGGTCCAATTCCGCGACCGGTTGTGCCAATCTTTGATTTGCCTAAGAAGCGTTCTGAAACTTTATCGATTGTGCGGTGATAAGGAGTAATCAAGTGTGCGTTAGTTGAAATAACCAACTTGGAGCAATCGATTCCACGTTCGGTTAAGCCGCGAATTTCTTCGAGAAGTACACCTGGATCAATCACAACGCCATTACCGATAACGGGAACAACATTGGGACTTAAAATTCCAGAAGGCAGTAAGTGAAGTGCATATTTTTGATCACCGATTACAACGGTGTGGCCCGCGTTGTTGCCGCCCTGATAGCGAACGACATAATCAACGCGGTCACCAAGAATATCTGTGGCTTTACCCTTGCCCTCATCGCCCCATTGAGCTCCGAGCAAAACTAACGCTGGCATGGCAAAACCTCTCCGCAGGTGTTAACGAGTAATTACTTACTTCTTAAGTGATGTGCCGGTTGAACGAAGATCTTCGCAAGCATGGACAACACGTGCTGCCATTCCTGCTTCTGCGGCCTTGCCCCACGCACGTGGATCGTAAGCCTTCTTGTTTCCAACTTCACCATCGATCTTTAGTACGCCGTCATAATTCTTGAGCATGTGATCAACAACTGGTCGAGTAAATGCATACTGAGTATCAGTATCGATATTCATCTTAATTACACCGTAATCAAGTGAATCGCGAATTTCTGAAAGAAGTGAGCCAGAACCACCGTGGAAAACAAGGTCCATTGGCTTGCTTCCTGCGGCAAGACCTTTCTTAGCAACAACAGCATCTTGCAGTGTCTGCAAAATCTTTGGTTGAAGTACAACGTTGCCTGGCTTATAAACACCGTGAACGTTTCCGAATGTTGCAGCAACCATGTATCGACCACGTTCGCCAAGGCCAAGTGTTTCGATAGTCATCAGCGCATCTTCAGGAGTTGAGTAAAGCTTGGCATCGTGTTTTGCTTCTACGCCATCTTCTTCTCCACCAACAACGCCGATTTCGATTTCTAGAATTGTGCGAGCAGCAACTGACTTAGTTAGAAGTTCATCAGCGATCTTCATATTTTCATTCATATCAACTGCTGAGCCATCCCACATGTGTGAGTTGAATAAAGGTGCTTGACCATTCTTGATACGCGCTGCGCCAATTTCAAGAAGAGGACGCATGTAGCCATCCAACTTTTCTGCTGGGCAATGGTCGGTGTGGATTGCAATATTTACGTTGTAATTCTTAGCAACAACATGGGCGAACTCGGCGAGCGCTACTGCGCCATCAACCATGTTCTTAACGGTTGAACCGGATGCGTATTCCGCACCGCCCCATGAAAATTGGATGATTCCATCTGACTCAGCTTCGGCGAAACCACGAATTGCTGCGATAAGTGTTTGTGATGAAGAAACGTTGATTGCGGGATATGCGAATGCGCCTGCTTTGGCGCGATCAAGCATTTCTGCATAAATTTCTGGGGTTGCAATGGCCATGATGACTCCAAATTATCTCGGGTGTAATCCCTGACCGAGCGCTTCATTGGGCCGAATTCAGGCTTACGCCATATCCAACCACCTTCACGGGCGGATGAAAAATCGCCATTCCCTACACGCGTAGAAAATGGCGATTCGTCAGCCGATCGGCGCCCAATTAAGGATCACTTTTCAGGGATGCAGGGATTTCTGCAGGAAGGCAATCAGGGCGGCCAACAGAGCAGGGTTGGAAAGTAGTTTGAGTAAGCCAGCTATAAATGAGATGAGCATTTTTTCCTTTCATCGAATCAATAGTTCGTGCGAGGGCGGGATCATCTCTCCTTTCTGAAGCATCACAACTGAAAATCCTTCCCCCTGTTGATATTCGCTAGTAATCTGCAGAGTTATGAGTCCAGAAAAATTTGGCGATTCCATTGAAAACCTCTCTCACGAGAACCGTCACTTTCCACCGAGCGCACAATTTGCTGCGCAAGCCAACGCAAAACCAAATTTGTATGCCCATGCCGATAAAGATCGTTTAGCGTTTTGGGAAGAACAAGCGCGCGAATTAACTTGGGATAAGTCATGGGATCGCGTCTTGGAATGGAATCCACCGTATGCGAAATGGTTTCTCGGCGGAAAAATAAATGCCTCAGTAAATGCACTTGATCGTCATGTTGCGGCAGGACGTGGTGAACGTGTTGCTTTCCATTTCGAAGGTGAGCCGGGAGATACTCGAACAATCACCTATTCGCAGATGTTAGATGAAGTATCGCAAGCCGCACATGCTTTAACCGAACTGGGAATCAAACCTGGCGATCGCGTTGCAATTTATTTGCCAATGATTCCAGAGGCGGCGGTTGCGATGTTGGCCTGTGCGCGTATTGGAGCGGTGCATTCCGTTGTATTTGGTGGATTTTCTGCCGATGCACTGCTATCTCGAATTCAAGATGCTGATGCAAAGTTAGTAATCACTGCAGATGGTGGATTCCGTAAAGGGGCAGCCTTTGCTTTAAAGCCAGCGGTGGATGATGCTCTAAAAGGAAAGCACAACGTTGCAAAAGTATTGGTTGTGAAGCGCACCGGACAAGAGACATCCTGGAATTCTGATCGTGATATTTGGTGGCATGAAATCGTGGGGCGACAGAGTAAGTCGCACACACCAGAATTTTTTGAGAGTGAACACCCACTGTTTATTCTCTACACCTCTGGCACTACCGCAAAACCAAAGGGAATTTTTCACACAACTGGTGGCTACTTAACCCAAGCCGCGTACACACATCGAGTCGTCTTTGATATCAAAGCGGATACCGATATTTATTGGTGCACTGCAGATGTCGGCTGGATTACCGGACATTCATACGTGGTTTATGGCCCGCTTATCAACGGTGCAACCCAAGTTATGTATGAAGGAACTCCTGATACTCCTCATAAGGGGCGCATCTTTGAAATTATTGCAAAGTACGGTGTAACTATTTTGTACACCGCTCCAACTTTGATTAGAACATGGATGAAATGGGGAGATGAATTCCCTAAAGCGCACAATTTAACTTCACTGCGCTTGCTTGGCTCAGTTGGTGAACCGATTAATCCAGAAGCTTGGATGTGGTACCGCGAAGTTATCGGATCAAATAACTGTCCAATCGTTGATACTTGGTGGCAAACCGAAACTGGTGCAATCATGATTTCGCCTTTGCCCGGTGTAACCGCAACCAAACCCGGCTCGGCTATGAAAACAATTCCGGGTATTAGCGCAAAAGTTGTTGATGATTCAGGTACCGCGGTTCCTAACGGACACGGTGGATTCTTAATTTTGGATCAACCGTGGCCATCAATGCTGCGCGGTGTTTGGGGCGAAGACGAGAGATATAAAGAAACCTATTGGTCACGTTTTGCTGGGATTTATTTTGCAGGTGATGGCGCAAAGTTAGATGATGAAGGTGCGATTTGGTTGATGGGTCGAGTTGACGATGTGATGAATGTTTCTGGACACCGAATATCTACAACTGAAGTTGAATCCGCGCTGGTGTCACACGAAGCTGTTGCAGAGGCAGCAGTTGTTGGCGCATCCGATGAAATGACAGGCCAAGGAATTGTGGCCTTTGTAATTTTACGCGGCGGAATTCCGCACGCCGGTGGCGAAGAGCTGGTTAAAGAGCTTCGTGCGCATGTAACCAAGGAAATTGGCGCTATTGCGCGCCCGCGTCAGATTATGGTCGTTGCTGAATTGCCAAAAACGCGTAGCGGAAAAATCATGCGCCGCTTGCTCAAAGATGTCGCAGAAAACCGAGCGGTTGGAGATGCCACTACGCTGGCCGATCCAAATGTAATGAAATTAATTTCCGAAGGGCTAAATAGTTCTAAAGACGAAGATTAAGGAATTCTTCTTTAACCCAATCATTTGCTTGCGTAATTAAGCCAGGAATATAAGGCTGGATTTTTGGCAGTATCTTGCTTTCAGTAATCTGGTTTTGTGCGCTCTCCCAAGGTGACCAGAGAAGCACCGTGGCAATTAAATAAAGTGCGATAACAGTGCGAGCAACTTCTAGTGCAGCTCCGGCAACCGAATCGATAAAAGCAAGTGGGCCTCGGAAAATCGTCGCACGCATACCTTTTGCTAGCGCACCTGCCAAGAACGAACAGAGATAGCCGCCTGCAACGATTGCAATAATGACAAAACCGATTCTCTTTACATCTAAAGTCCAGCTGTGCGAAAACTGGAGTGAAAGATAGATTCCTAAAACCCCACCTAGTACAAATCCAACAAATTTGAAGAGCGTGCGGATTAAACCATTTCGATAACCAATGATTGAAGTAGCAAGTATCGAACCAAGAATGACGAGATCAACCAGCATCAGATCTTTACTCCTAAATACTTGGCGGTGAGTTTGATTAACTCATCTTCTGATTTTATAACGCCTATTTTTTTAAATGCTACTTCGCCATTTATGTCTATGAACCAGGTAACTGGAACGCCCATACCGAAGAATCCCCGTGTCGTGTCTTCGCGATCATAAAAATTAGGCCATGTCATTCCATGTTTCTCAATAAATTTACGCGAATCCTCTGGAGATGCTTCCTCGACCGCTACGCCGACTAACTGCACCTTGCTCTTGGCCTTGCTGTAAAAACTCACAAATTCGGGCATCTCGGCTAAACAAGTTGTGCACCAAGAGCCCCAAACATTGATGATCATCGGGCCACGCAAAGATTCAAGAATTGCGCCCTTTGAACCATCAACACATTCAACGAAAATCCCTTTTGTAATTGATTTATCTGCAACGACTGATTCGCAAGATATGACTTCTCCCTTTACCGAAACAGGTTCTGGTGATGCACATGAGGTCAGTAATACCGTTAATAGAAATATTCCAATGCGCTTCATCGAAAATCCTCATCACTTTTGACTAAGGCTCTCGCTTTTAACTTATCCATTTCACCAATTCCGAAGGATGGACATATCTTCGCAACTGGACATGCGCCACATGCAGGTTTACGTGAATGACAAATACGTCTCCCATGCCAGATCATTCGTTGCGACAAGTTGGTCCACTCCTTCTGAGGGATTAACTCTCCCACTTCGAATTCAACTTTTACGGGATCTTTCGATTCGCTCCACTCGAATCGGCGCGAAAGCCTTCCAAAGTGCGTGTCGACAGTAATTCCAGGAATATCAAATGCGTGCCCAAGAACAACATTGGCAGTCTTTCTACCAACGCCAGGCAAAGTAACCAGCTCATCTAAAGTTTGTGGAACTTCACCAGCGAAATCTTCAATAATTTTTATCGCTAGTCCTTTTATATGTCGAGCCTTCGCTCGAAAGAAGCCAGTTGTGTAAATGAGATCTTCGATATCTACCAACGAAGCTTTCGCATACGCAAGCACATTTTTATACTTTTTAAAGAGTGCGGGGGTTACCTGGTTGACCCGTTTGTCAGTGCATTGCGCAGATAAAACTGTTGCAATAGTTAGCTCGAGTGGATTAGAAAAATCTAATTCACAGCGCACATTTGGATAGGTCTTGCTCAAAACCCTATAGATGGCCCTTGCGCTCTTTCGAGTTTCATAATCTTGGGCCATACGAGTAAACTACCGATGTGCCACAAGAAGATGAAGTCGTACGCAGAGCCCCCCTCTTTACCGCCCTAGACGATGCCGCCGCCGCCTCATTGCGCGCATCCATGGATACGGTAAAAATTGCTAAGGGTTCGATTCTCTTCAAAGAAGGCGATGACGGAGAACATCTCTATGTCATCATTGAAGGAAAGCTCAAGCTAGGAACTTCCAGCGGAGATGGTCGCGAAAACTTACTTTCAATTCTTGGACCTGGTGAAATGTTCGGTGAACTCTCACTCTTTGATCCCGGCCCCCGCACTTCAACTGCAACAGCGGTCACAGATGCCAAATTGCATTCGCTGAGCCATGAAAAAGTAATACCTTGGCTTAAGCAAAATCCCGAAGTTTCACTTCAATTATTAGCTCGCTTGGCACAACGTCTGCGCCGCACCAATGAAGCAGTCGGTGATCTTGTTTTCTCTGACGTTCCAGGTCGCGTTGCAAAGGCGCTAATCGATCTTGGTGATCGATTTGGCAAGACAACATCAGAAGGATTGCTTGTAAATCACGATTTAACTCAAGAAGAGCTTGCCCAATTAGTTGGTGCATCTCGCGAGACAGTAAATAAAGCGCTTGCCGACTTTGCTGGTCGCGGCTGGTTAAAGCTTGATGGACGTTCTGTACTGATTACAGATGTAGAACGTTTAAGTAAGCGTTCTCGCTAGTTAAGCAACTTCAACGGTGAGTTCAATCTCGACCGGTGAATTCAGAGGAAGTTCTGCAACTCCAACTGCACTACGTGCTGCGATACCTGCTTCACCCCAAATATGCATAAAAAGTTCTGAAGCGCCGTTTGCTACAAAAGGCTGACTTATAAAGCCTGGCGCACCGTTTACATAACAAACTATGCGAACAACTTTTACGATTGAATCAACAGGGGCAACAAGTTCTACTGCAGCAAGTGCATTTAGTGCACATATTTCGGCAAGTTCTTTAGCGCGCTCCTGAGTAATTTCAGCACCAACTTTGCCGGTATCGGCCATCGCACCATCAACAAGTGGAAGTTGTCCAGCAGTAAAAACGATTTTTCCGGTACGAGTTGCCGGAACATATGCGGCAACTGGTTTTGCCGCGACAGGAAGTGTTAAACCTTTTTCCGCTAACTTAGCGCGAACGTCTACAGACATAACTACTTAACCTCTCGCTTCATATAAGCAACGAGCTGTTCGCCGCCTGGAGCTGGAATCACTGTTACAAGTTCCCAGCCATCAGAACCCCAAGTATCAAGAATTTGTTTTGTTGCATGAGATAAAAGCGGAACTGTTGCATATTCGAATTTCATTAATTTCCTCCGGCTAGCGCTGCTTTAACGAGTGATGAAACTAGTGAACCATCTGCCTTGCCAGCGATCTGTGGCTTTATCGCTCCCATAACTTTGCCCATATCGGCAGGACCTGCTGCGCCTGTTGATGCAACCGCGGCAGCGATAAGTTTTTTAATATCATCTTCAGAAAGTTGGGCAGGTAAATATTTAGCGATTACTTCGCCTTCCGCTTTCTCTTCTGCAGCTTTTTCTGGACGATTTCCTTTAGCAAATTCTTCTGCGGCTTCGCGACGTTTCTTTGCCTCGCGCGACAAAACGGTGATTATCTCTTCTTCTGAAAGAGTGCGCGCTTCTTTGCCAGCCACTTCTTCATTGGTGATCGCAGTTAGCACCATGCGAATCGTGCCTGACACAACCTTGTCGCTACTGCGAATTGCCTCGGTGAGGTCGCTCTTAAGTGTCTCTTTGAGTCCCACTAGTTTGTTGCTCCAAGTCCTTGAATTGTTTGGGTGTATCTTCTCATGTAATGAGTTATCAACTTCGCCAGGCGCAGATCCCCATCTTGCCTGCAGGCCACGCACCGATACGAGTACTGCACTTTTCAGACCTGCACTTAACCCCTGCCCGCAAGACCGAAATTGCGGATATTAAAACCTTTATAGATCTCTCCCCCGATTTAGTTATATCCACCGGTGATTTTTTGGCTCATATGAATGCTGTTCCGGTCGCACTTGAAGCACTTGATGATCTCTTAAATCTGCCGGGGCTATTTGTTTTTGGTTCCAACGATTATTACGCACCAAAGCCAAAGAATCCACTTAAGTATTTACTACCAAATCATGGCAAACGAATTCATGGAGTTGATTTACCTTGGCCCGATTTAGATAATGGTCTGCGATCTCGCGGCTGGATCAATTTAAATCGCACGCGTGCCACAATCAAAATTAAAGATACGACCATCGAAACCCGTGGCACAGACGATGCACATTTAGAATTTGATGATTACTCACTAGTCGCCGGAAAACCTGGACCGTGCGACATCGCAATAGGTGTAACCCATGCTCCATATTTAAGAATTCTCGAAGGCATGGCAAAAGATGGTTTAGATGCCATCTTTGCTGGACACACACATGGCGGACAAGTTCGCTTACCTCTGCCAGGTGGGTCACGCGCGCTAACTACAAATTGTGATCTTCCAACTTGGCGTGCACGTGGCTTAACTAAATTTGGTCACGAACCATATTTGCATGTTTCAGCAGGGATGGGCACAAGTCCCTTTGCAAGAATTCGTGTAGCAAGTCCGCCGGAAGTAAGTTTGGTAACTCTTACTTCAAAGAACTAGCGAGTGAATTCAGCAGCAACAAGCTCTGCAATTTGTGCAGTATTTAACGCTGCACCTTTGCGCAAGTTATCGCCACAGACAAATAAATCAATCGCTTTCGGATTATCCCAAGACTGACGTACGCGACCAACCCAAGTTGGGTCAGTTCCTACAACATCAGCAGGAGTCGGGAATTCCTTCTTTTCGGGATTGTCATAAAGCAGAACACCTTCGGCCTTAGCCA
>CANGVO010000025.1 GCA_947457445.1 Actinomycetota bacterium
AATTAATACCATTCTCTGGCATTGACTTATGGCACGCTGTTGAGTTCTCAAGGTACGGATGCGCACTGCTTTTCGGCTTTTGGCCGATTTTCAGGGCAGACCGCCAAATCTAGTCCATGCACGCGGGCACGGTCAAACCGGCCTTTGTAAGAGCTAGATCTGGAAGATGCTGTACGGCCTAAATCGTCCGTTTACACAGCAAGGAGCGTAACTATAGGCCGACGGGGTGCAGGGGTCAAATCCGCCTACCTAAAGGACAAGTGGGATTGGTCATAGCCCTAAAAACCTAAAAAATAGCGTTTTTATACGTAAAAATGGCCTTAAACGCTGGCAGAGATGGCTTTTAGAGCAGTTCTACGGCAGCTAAATCGCGCTTGCCTTTACGTAAAACCGCATATTTACCGCATAAAAAGTCAGATTTTGAGGGTGCAAAATCTTCACCTGAAATCTTTTCATTATTTAGATACGCGCCACCCTCTTTAACGATTCGTCGCGCTGCCGACTTCGAATCGACCACTCCGGTTGCAGCTAGTAGATCTACCCATGTTGGAATTGGTTCTCCATTTTTAACTGTTGTTCGCGGTAGTTCGGCTAGAGCAGATGCCAAAGTAGCTTCATCTAATTCAGAAAGTTCACCTTGTCCAAAGAGTGCGCGTGCAGCGGCTTCCACACGTTCGCAAATATCGGCGCTATGAACCAGCGAAGTAAGTTCGCGAGCAAGTGCACGGTGAGCTTCACGTGCTCCTGGATTTTCTGCATGAGATTTTTCGAGCGCTTCGATTTCTTCACGGGATTTAAATGAGAAAACTTTTAAGAAATTGATTACATCTTTGTCATCAGTATTTAACCAATATTGGAAGAATGCATACGGGGACGTCATCTCTGGATCTAGCCAAATCGCTCCTCCCGCTGTCTTTCCAAACTTAGAACCATCTGCCTTGGCAAGCAGTGGAATTGTTAAAGCATGGCCGCTTCCAGATTCAATACGTCGAATTAGATCTAATCCTGCGGTGATATTTCCCCACTGATCAGATCCGCCCAATTGAAGTGTGCAGTTATAGCGACGATAAAGTTCAAGAAAATCAAATGACTGTAAAACTTGGTAAGAAAATTCGGTATAAGAAATTCCACCGGCTTCAAGACGAGATGAAACCGAATCTTTCGATAGCATTTGATTGACACTGAAATGTTTGCCAACATCTCGTAAAAACTCGATCGCAGAAAGCGGCGAAGTCCAGTCAAGGTTGTTGGCAACTATTGCAGCATTGTCTTTGGCATTGAAATCTAAGTACTTTGAAACTTGAACCCGAATTCGGTCTACCCAAGCTGCGACTACATCGGTTGTATTGAGGCTGCGCTCTTCACTTTTTCCGCTGGGATCACCGATAAGTCCGGTCGCCCCTCCCACGAGTGCGATTGGAATGTGGCCTGCTAATTGGAAGCGGCGCAAGGCAAGTAGCACCACGAGGTTACCAACGTGCAAACTCGGAGCGGTTGGATCAAAGCCAATGTAGAGCGTGGTTGGCTTTGCTAATGACTGGATTAGCGCTGCCTCGTCGGTTGATTGCGAGAAGAGGCCGCGCCATTTGAAATCTTCGATTAGCGCCTTTGATTGAGTTGCCACGTTTGGGTTCACTCCCCCATCATCTCTGAGAAGACTCTCATCTGGTCGGATAATTTCTTTTCGGCACTCTTAATGTCGGAGTTAGCAGCAGCGAGTTGGGCGACCAGAGCAGCACCACCCGTGGCACCGACCGTCGTGCGAGATGCGATCGCACCTTCAACTGTTAGCACTTTGCGGATTTCTGGTGTCAGTTGTGGGTGCACTTGGAGGAAGTCAGCGTCACTTAAATCGTGGAGATCTATTTTCCTCGTTTCACAAAGTGCAACGCATTTACCCGCTGCTTCATGAGCTAAAGCGAATGGCACATTAGATCGAACTAAGAAATCAGCAATCTCTGTTGCAAGTGAGAATCCCTGGGGAGCCGCCTTTAACATTTTCGCGCGATCAAAAGTTGTTGTCGCAACCATGCCAGAAACTGCAGGCAGAACCAGTATTAAAGTATCAATTGAATCGAAGAGCGGCTCTTTATCTTCTTGTAAATCGCGGTTGTATGCAAAGGGAAGCCCTTTGAGCATCGCAAGTACACCTGTGAGATTTCCAATCAAACGACCCGCCTTGCCGCGCGCTAACTCGGCCATATCAGGATTCTTCTTCTGAGGCATTATCGATGAACCAGTTGAATATGCATCGGCAACTTTCGCCCAACCGAATTCAGTCGTCGCCCAAATGCACCACTCTTCACCAATACGAGATAAGTGCACACCAACCATGGAGATTATAAAAAGAGCTTCCGCTACGAAGTCTCGATCAGAAACGCCGTCGATGCTATTGGCACTCGACGAAGAAAATCCTAAATCTTTCGCGGTAACTTCTGGCTTTAGACCAAGTCCCGATCCCGCTAATGCACCTGAACCAAGTGGACTTACCGAAGTGCGTTTTAACCAATCTTGTATCCGATCGAGATCGCGCGCGAATGCGTGAATATGTTTAGCGATCTCATGACCAAATAGAATTGGTTGTGCATGCTGCATATGCGTGAAACCTGGCGCTGGTGCATCACCGTATTCTGCAGCCTTTGCTGAAAGAGCTTTCTGTAATTCCAAAATCATTTGTGCGATTTCCATCATGTGATCTATTGCGAAGAGTTTCAAATCTGTGGCAACCTGATCATTTCGAGATCGACCTGCCCGAAGTGCTCCCCCAACCTCGCCTATCTTCTCGGTCAGACCTCGTTCTAAAGCGCTATGAACATCTTCATCATCTTCGGAAGCAACGAACTTTCCAATGGCAACTTCATCTATCAATTCACGAAGTGCTTTTTCGATCTGATGAGCAACTTCTTTTGAAAGTAAACCTGATGCACTTAGAACGCGCAGGTGCGCCAGAGAAGAACGCAGGTCATATGGCGCCAAGCGCCAGTCAAAGTCGACGCTACGGGAAAGTGCGAATACAGCATCGGCTGGTGCAGCCGAGAATCGTCCACCCCAAAGAGCCATTATTTTGCCTTTCGTTTTGCAGAAGAATTCTTAACTGCGCCAAAGTTGAGCAATTCTTTCGCAAGTTCGGCTCCACCGCTTGCCTTCTTGGATACAACTAGGACCGTGTCGTCGCCGGCAATCGTGCCGATAATGTTTTCCAGTCCAGAATTATCTAGAGAACTGGCTAGAAACTGTGCCCCTCCGGGCGGTGTGCGAACAACGGCGAGGTTTCCGGATGCTTCAACTGAAAGAATCAGATCGGATGGAAGAGGCATGGATCTGGCTATCGAACCATCGGCTGTTGTTCCTAATTGATAAACAAGTTCCCCAGACTCGCTACGCGAGCGAACTGCGCCGAGCTCTTCTAGGTCTCGACTTGCGGTCGCTTGCGTAACTACAAAACCCGCTTTTTTCAGCAATTTAACTAAATCTGACTGCGAGTGAACTACTCCGGCTTTGATCAGCGCAATTGCCTTGGCTCGTCGCGCCGAAACAGAATTCGAATTTAAAACTTTAGCCATGGTTAACCTCTCTCATTGCCTTTGCAAATGCAGCAATAAATTTATCTATCTGAACCTTGGTAACAATTAGGGCTGGCGCAATACGAATGGTCTCAAAGTTTGGCGCATTAACTAAAAATCCATTCTTGGCCAATAAAGCGGCAAGATCTTTTGCATATTCGCCATCAAGAGCTATTCCGATCAGTAGACCGCGACCACGTACTTCTTTAACACCACGAATAGCGCTGAGCTTTATTTTCAGCCGTTTTTCAAAACTGCGTGCTTGGCTCATCAAGCGGTTCTTTTCTATTACAGAAATCGCCGCCAATCCCGCTGCTGCTGCAATGGGGTTGCCACCAAAGGTAGTTCCATGTTCTCCCGGAACAAACTGTGGAGTTGTACTTCCTAGAGTAATCATTGCGCCGAGTGGGAGTCCGCCGCCAATTCCCTTGGCCAAGGTAATTACATCTGGACGGATATTTTCGTGTTCGTATCCAAACCAGTTTCCTGTTCGGCCCATTCCGGTTTGTACACAATCCAGGACAAGGAGAACACCGTGTTCGTTGCACAAATTTCGTAAATCTTTTAAATATCCTTCGGGGGGCGTTATTACTCCCGCTTCGCCAAGGATTGGCTCAACTATGACCATCGCAGTCTTCCTGGAAACTGCTTTGCGCATCGCCGAAATATCTCCAAAAGCCACGTGCTTAATATCTTTGAGAAGCGGTCTAAATGGAGCCCTCTTACTTTCCTGCCCAGTTAGCGAAAGCGCACCCATGGTTCGTCCGTGAAACGCGCCAGTTGTTGCAACGATCTTCGTTCTGCCGGTTTTTCGGGAAACTTTTAGCGCCGCTTCATTGGCTTCGGCACCTGAATTACAGAAGAAAATTCGTGCTGTGTTATCTCCAGTTAACTCTTGAAGTTTCTTAGCTAGCGCCAATCCAGCAGGGTGGCTGTAGAAATTACTGACATGACCAAGTTTTGAAACCTGCGTCGAAACCGATTTCACTATCGCTGGATGCGCATGACCAAGAATATTTGTGGCGATTCCGCTGAGAAAGTCTAAATACTTCTTCTTGTTCGCATCAGTTACCAGTAGGCCCTTGCCAGAGACCAAGGTTATCTCTGGAGTGCCATAGTTCAATTGCATAACGTCTTCCCATAGTGGCGCAGTCATTTTTTTAGCTGAACTCATTTGCTCACCAAAGTTCCCCCTGTTTCACCTAACGCCGCAGCGAAGGCAGATGGATCTGTTCCATCGATAATTCGAACCGCACTTGCACCACCATCTATTGCATCTAGACAGGCTTGAACCTTCGGCGCCATTCCTTCTGCAAATGTTGATTTAATCGAAGACAATTCGTCATATGAGATCTGCGAAATTAGAGAACTAGTATCCGGCCATGAACGATAGATTCCCGCAACATCGGTCATTATGATCAAACACTTTGCATTCAGTGCACCTGCGATAGCCGCGGCCGCAAGATCCGCATTTACATTCAATCCACCCTTGAAGCTTTCATCAATTGCTATCGGGGAAATCACGGGAACCTGACCGCCCTTAAGTGCGTTTTGAATTGCTTGGGGGTTAACTGCAGTAATGACACCAACGAGTCCGATATCAATCGGATCACCGTTGACCAGTTTTCGCATGGGTTCGGCTATCAAAGATTCGCTGGTTCGTCCCGATAGTGAAACGGCGCTTACACCCTCGCGCTGCAAAGATTTCGCGACACCTGGGCCAACTTCTTCTACTAAAACTTTCTCTACGATTTCAAAAACTTCTGGGGTTGTTACACGAAATCCACCGATAAATTCTGAAGCTACACTAGCCGCTTTCAGTGCAACATCAATTTGAGGTCCGCCGCCGTGGACAATTACCAACTCGACCCCGTCGTGTTGGGCAGTAGCTATCGCCTTTGCAAAAGCCCCATTTTCATCTTTCATGGCGTGTCCACCAAATTTAACCACGATCATGTTGCGTAGGCCGAGTTCTCGTGTACGTAATCATGAGAAAGATCATTTGTGAAAACTGTTGCGGCGCAGCTTCCGACCTTTAGATCTACTTGAATCGTTACTAAGCGATTGGCAAAAGAAACTTTATTTCGGTCTTCAAATGGAGCACTAGATTTAGCAACCTTAACTCCATTGAGAGTTACATCAATATCTAGCGGATTCAATTTAGCTTTCGCTGTTCCAACAGCGGCTAAAACTCTTCCCCAGTTTGGATCTGCTCCGAAAATCGCACATTTTAGTAAATTGTTACGTGCGCATGCCCGGGCTACTTCCACGGCATCGTTTTCGGAAGCCGCGCCAACAATTTCTATCGCGACCGTTTTGGTTGAGCCTTCCGCATCAGCAATCAACTGCTGCGAGAGCGAGCCGCAAATCTGCATAAGTGCGCTCTCTAACTCCTCTACATTTGGCTGATATCCACTAGCTCCTGATCCCATCAAAAGAACGGTGTCATTAGTCGATGTACATCCATCGGAGTCAATCCTGTTAAATGTTCGATCACAGACTCTTTCAAAGATATCTTGTGCATTAATTGGCAGAACCGCATCAGTCATCACGACCGAGAGCATTGTTGCAAGTGCTGGCGCAAGCATTCCAGCGCCTTTTGCTACTCCCGAAATTTCGAAATTCTGGTTATTAAAACTCGCTATCTTCGAAACGCTATCGGTTGTCATAATGGCACTAGCCACATCTTGCAAGGTCTCAGTAGATAATATTTTTGATATCTGATCTATTCCGGAGATGATTTTTTCCATTGGTAATAGTTCACCAATCAAACCAGTTGAGCAGACGACTACTTCACCGGATGAAATTCCGAGCATTGCACCAACGCGCTCTGCTGTCTGATGGGTGTCGGCAAATCCTTGCGGACCCGTACATGCATTTGCTCCTCCAGAGTTTAGAATGGCAGCACGCACAATTTTTTCCTTTGTAACTTGCTTACTCCAGATAACCGGGGCGGCAACGACTTGATTACTCGTATAAACAGCCGCAGCGTCAAAATTGGGGCCAGTATTTACAATCAAAGTTAAATCCAGCGCACCAGTGCTCTTAAGCCCTGCAGCGCAAGATGCAGCTTTAAATCCGTCAGGGAGTTTCATACTCCAAGACCTAAACCGCTAAGGCCGAGATTTTCGGGGAAACCGCAGATCAAGTTGGCATTTTGCATCGCTTGACCTGCTGCACCTTTAACCAGATTATCGATAGCAACACTTACGACCAAACGATTGGTGTGCGAATCAACTGCAACTTGGATTGCAACATAGTTGCTTCCGAGCACTGATGATGTCTGTGGCATCTGCCCTACAGGCAGTACCTGGACAAACTCTTCTGACTTATAAGCATCCTCATAAATCTTGTGCGCCGCCTCGCTGCTGATATCCGAATTAAGTTTCATAGTAATCGTGGCCAAAATTCCTCGGGGCATAGGTGCCAAGATAGGCGTGAATGAGATCTTGGCGGATACTCCCGTTGCACGAGTCAGCGCTTCTTCAATTTCGGGCGTGTGTTGGTGTACTCCCCCGAATTTGTAAGAGGTAAGACTTCCCATCACTTCACTGGCAATTAGATTTATTTTTGCGCTACGTCCTGCACCCGTTGTTCCTGAGGCGGCAACTACAACTACGTCGCTAATGTCTGCAATCTTTGCGGCAGGAACGGTTCCGAGCGCTATCGCGGTTGCGTAACAGCCAGGGTTAGCAATCCTCGATGATTTAGCAATTGCCTCCCGAGCACCAGGAATCTCAGGTGCGCCGTAAGTCCAAGTTCCGGCGTGATCGCCGCCGTAATACTTCTGCCACTTAGCGCTGTCTTCCAAACGATAGTCAGCGCCGAGGTCAACAATCTTGGCCTTTGGATTGAGGTTGGCTATGACTGTAGAACTTTCACCGTGCGGTAGTGCAAGAAAAATAAGTTCGCAGCAATCGAAGTCGCTAGCGTTGAAGGCCGAAAACTTTCGATCTGAATATGCGGTCAACTGCGGATGAACCGAAGTGATTAATTCCCCAGCATTGCTATGTGCGGTAACACAGCAAACTTCAAATTTCGGGTGTCCTGCCAATAGACGCAGAAGTTCTCCCCCGGCATAGCCGCTAGCGCCAATAACTCCGATTTTCATGGGATTAGATTAGCATAAATATGCATTAAGCCGTATATTTATGCATCCGAAAAAACTTACTTAGGCTGTGCGAAGTACGGCGCCGGTTGCTTTCTCTGCGGCAACAACCGCCGCTTCGCGCATCGCCGATACTTCGGCCCCGGTTAGAGTGCGATCGGGCGCTCGGAAAGTAAGGGTAAAAGCCAATGAAATCTTGCCATCACCGATTTTGTCGTAACGATCGAAGAGCGAGATAGATTCAAGTAGCTCCCCTGCACCACTGCGCAGAGCCGTTTCGACATCCAGAGCAGTAACTGACTGGTCAACGATTAAGGCCACATCTTGAACAGCCGCGGGCATTGTTCCAACTCGAGTTGGTCTGACTATCTGCGAATCTGCAAGTGCACTCAATCCCACAGCAAAGCCGACGCTTCGTTCTGGTAAGCCGTATTTAGCGATGATGCGAGGGTGAATTTCTCCTGCATGTGCAACTGCTTTGCCATCCACAATCAATTCTGCACATCGACCAGGGTGCCATGGAGCAAAATCAGAACGCTTGATTGTCCATTCAAGATTGCAGAGTCTGAGAATATCTTGCGCGTAAGCAATAGCATCTTGCCAGTTATATGAGCGAGCCTTTCCTTGCCAATCTTCGGATTCAATTTTTCCAACAAGTAAACCTGCGACGTGGAAGGCCTGTGGCGGTACGCTGGCATAAATAGATTCAATTGTCTTTGCATCCGGGCGGCTTCCAATGCTTGGAGAAACCGCTGCTACTAATTTTTGAGAGCTTCGGAAGATAGATCCCATTTCAAAGATTGCGAAATCTTTTGCCCCGCGACTGATATTGCGTGCAGCTACTTCAATGAGCCCCGGAATTAAGTGAACGCGCATCAGCGGGAATTCTTCCGACATCGGATTAGCAATACGATATGTTGAAGCGCGTTCTCCTATAAATCCCATCTGGTCAATTGTCTCTTGATTAGTGAATGGAAAAGTTTGAACTTCTGCTAAACCCCGTGCCGCAAGCATTGAAGCAATTGCGCGACGACGTTTCTGGGTTGGCGTGAGGCTGGCATGGTTAGGACGCGGCGGTAATATCGACGGAATCTTGTCGTAGCCGATCATGCGGGCTACTTCTTCCGCTAAATCTGCAGAAGATAAAAGATCTGAACGCCAAGACGGTGGATCAACGCTGAAGGTTTTCTCATCTACATCGCAACCGATCACTCGAAGCACGCGAGCAATTTCGGCAGCAGATACTTCTAGCCCCAAGGTCTTCGAGATGTAAGCCGGATCAAGTTTGATAATTTGTGGGTATTTGGGTTCGCCAGTAACCACGGTTGCGACATGTTGGGCGGAACTATGAGCGGTTAACAATTGAACAAATCGCGCGGATGCGAATTGAGCAAGCGATGGATCAACGCCGCGCTCTAGACGACGAGATGCTTCAGAGGAAAGCTTGTGGCGACGTGAGTTTTTGGCAATTAACACAGGTTCAAAACGAACTGCCTCAAGAGCGATTTCTGTCGTGGTCGACGAAATTTCTGAAGAGGCTCCGCCCATGGTGCCAGCAAGTGCCAACGGTTGCTTGTCATCACAAACCATTAAATCTTCCGGATCAAGTTGGCGAACTTGCCCATCAAGAGTTGTGAATGGTTGAGATTTACCAGCTCGCTTGATAGTCAAGCCCCCCGAAATTTTGGCTTTATCAAATGCGTGTAATGGTTGACCCAGTTCGAGCATCACATAATTTGTAACATCAACGACAAGCGAAATAGAACGCATCCCCATCTTTTCTATGCGACGACGCATCCAGATTGGCGTTGTAGCAGTTGGATCGAAATTTGAGAGCGTGCGCAAGTAGAAGACCGAAGCGGTCGCGGGATCATCAATTCTCGCAGCTACACCTTTACCGATTTCATCAAATTTTAAATCGCGAAGCAGATCAACCGGATCACTGAAAACTAATCCAAGTGATCCTGCCACCTCTCGAGCAATACCCCGAATACTCAGCGCATAACCTCGATCTGGATTTACCGCGACGTCGAAAATAGTGTCGTTAATTTCAAGTACAGAAATTGCATCCGCGCCAATTTCTACTTCACCTTCGGCGAATACCATGATGCCAGAGTGATCTTCGCCCAAACCAAGTTCGCGTGAAGAGCAGATCATCCCGTTGGAAGTTTTTCCGTAAGTTTCGCGGGCTCCGATTTTGAAGTCGCCAGGCAAGATAGCGCCAGGAAGAGCCGCCACGACGATGTCGCCAACTACGAAGTTAGTTGCACCACAGATCACATAGCGCGTCTCTTTTTCAGCACAATCAAGCCCTACATAACGAATCGGCTTTTTGAATTCAGTTATCTCTTCGATACTTAAAACCTTTGCGAACGTCAGAGGTCCAGTTAAGTCAGAGCCCGCTTCAATAATTTCCTCAACTTCAAAGCCAACGCGAATAAGTGCGCTAGAAATCTCTTCCGCAGAGATAGATGCAGGAATATCTACAAATTCTCGGATCCAAGATAAAGGCGCACGCATATTAGAGACCCACTCCGAATTGTCGAGTAAAGCGAAGATCGCCTTCGACGATATCGTGCATATCGGTTACGTTGTGTCTAACCATAAGCGTCCGTTCTAGCCCCATGCCAAAGGCAAAGCCGCTGTAAACATCGGTGTTGATCCCACAAGTTGCAAGAACTTTTGGGTTCACCATTCCGCAGCCGCCCCATTCGATCCATCTCCCGTTAAAGAAGATATCTACTTCCGCACTTGGTTCGGTAAATGGGAAGAAGGAAGGTCGAAGGCG
>CANGVO010000026.1 GCA_947457445.1 Actinomycetota bacterium
ATTTAGCGCAAGCCGCACGTGGAACATGGCAGCCAATGGTTCCGCAATCAGAAGTTGATAAAGCGCATACAGTTGTTGAGCGCATGATGATCCGTTGGCGTGGAGAACCTGATCCACTTCACGTTCGCGCAATTGATGCTTACTTTGTTTCTGCAGCCGAACACGGTATGAACGCATCAACATTTACTGGTCGCGTAATCGCCTCAACTGGCGCAGATGTTTGCGCTGCAATTTCTGGCGCAATCGGTGCAATGTCTGGCCCACTTCACGGTGGAGCTCCTTCTCGCGTTCTGCACATGATTGAAGAAGTTGAAAAAACTGGTGATGCAACTGCATACGTAAAGGGCTTACTTGATCGCAAAGAACGTTTGATGGGATTCGGACACCGTGTTTATCGCGCCGAAGATCCACGTGCACGTACATTGCGTCGCACTGCAAAAGAACTTAACGCTCCACGTTACGCAGTTGCTGAAGCGCTTGAACAAGCAGCGCTTAAGGAATTGCGCGAACGTCAACCAGATCGCGTTCTTGAAACGAACGTTGAATTCTGGGCCGCAATTATTTTGGATTTTGCAGAAGTACCAGCGCCTCTGTTTACATCAATGTTCACAGCTGCGCGTACTGCAGGTTGGTCAGCACATATTCTTGAGCAAAAGCGCACCGGTCGACTTATTCGTCCATCAGCGCGCTACGTTGGTAAAGGCCCACGTAAGCCAGAAGATGTTGAAGGCTGGGATGACTCAGTCGGCATGCTGCATAGCTAATTTAATTAGTTAATTCTTTAACCTTTAACTGCGCCACCGGTTAATCCGTTGGTAATGTACTTTTGCAACGACACAAACAAGATCATTATTGGTGCGGCTGACATAACTGCGCCAGCGGCAAACATCGCCCAGTTTTTAGACCATGGGTCAGATAGCAATAAGTTAAGTCCAACGGCAACAGTTAATTGATCTGGTGTTTCAAAGACGATTGATGCTAAAACATAATCACCGAATGTTCCAATAAACGAGAGCAGACCCATCACCGCCAAGATTGGCGCAATAAGGCGTAACAAAATCTTAAAATATATTTGAGTATGTGTGGCACCATCGATTTTGGCTGCTTCATCAAGTTCTTTTGGAATCGTATTAAAGAATCCGTACATTAAATATGTGCCACCGCCAAGTGATCCCCCGAGGTAAACCAATATGAGTCCAGCCTTGGTGCCAAGTCCAATTGCAGGAACGTAATCCGTTAACTTACTTAAGATTCCATAAACGGCTGTTAAGCCCAGGATCGAAGGAAACATCTGCACCAAAATAAGTGCAAGCAGCCCTGGACGGCGGCCCTTAAAGCGCAAGCGACTAAAAGCAAAAGCCGCAAACGCGCTAATGAATACACTCAAAATGCCTGTAATCGCAGCAATGGTTACTGTGTTTTTCATCCAAGTTACAAATGGATAATCAGAAGAAGTAAGCAAGTCGGTGTAATTCTTTGTATAGAACTGACCAAAGAAGGTGAAGTTCTCAATTCCACCCATATCGGTGAGAGATGTTGAGACAATATAAAGAAGTGGGAAAAGTGCATAAGCCATTACGACAAATGCCAGCAAGTGTTTCCAACCTACTTGGCGTGACCAACGGGATATTCCGCCGCGTTTTGCCTTCGGGTGCTTGGCAAGTTTCAAGGCTGTGGTCATTGGGTTAGCTCCTCTAATCCACGAGTACGTTTAAATGAGAAGAATGAGATCGAACCGATCAACATAAAAATGAGAACCGAGAAAGCACTTGCAAGTCCGTAATCTGAACCAACTGACCCGCTAAATGCAATTCGGTAAACGAAGGTAATCAAAATATCTGTGGCGCCGGCAGTTACTTCTAGGGTCGGATCGAGGAAAGGACCACCCGCAGTTACCAAGTAAATTACTCCGAAGTTATTAAAGTTATATGCAAATGATGCAATAAGTAGAGGAGCAAGTGAAACCAGCAACAACGGTAGTTTAATTGCCTTAACTTGTTTCCAAGCCGATGCGCCATCAATACTGGCAGCTTCAGATAGGTCTGCAGGTATTGCTTGAAGAGCACCAGTACAGATCAAGAACATATATGGGAAACCAAGCCACAAGTTAACTAACAAAACAGCAACACGTGCCGAACCTTGTTGCTCTAGCCAAGGAATTGGATTTTCACCCATGAAGCCAAGTAATGACCGATTGATAAATCCATCTTGAGTATTGAACATACCTCGCCACACGTATGCCGATAAGAACGCAGGAAATGCATAAGGCAGAATAAATACTGCACGATAAATCTTGAGCCCACGCACACGTGTGTCATTAAATATCAAAGCTAAAATTAAGCCGAAAACGAATGTGGTAAATACAGATAAGAAAGCGAAGAGGAACGTCCACAGAATGATTCCGCTAAGTGGTCCTCGTAAATTTTTATCAGTGAAAATTCGTGAATAGTTTTTAAAGCCGACATTAACTTGCCAGCCGATGTCACTGAGCAGCTCGCCATCGTCTGCGCTCTTGAAAAACCCAACTTTACTATCAGCGATAAAAACTTTGTTATCTGATAAACGGGTCATAGTTTTTGCGTCTTCGTTGTAAATGTAAGAGAACGTGTTTTGTTGTGCGAGATACCCATCGACCGTGGCTAGGAAACCATCTTTATCTAGATTTGGCCCCAGTGGAACTTTTAAAGTTACGACTTCGGATGATCGATCAACGATTTCATCATCAGTCAAAATTTCTACGCCACTTACAGAAGTGGGATAACCGTAGTCATCCCTTACTAGGCCATCAGCTTCTGTTATCTCACGGAAAGGATGCTTTGAATAATCACTTCCTCCAATGAAAACTTTGCCCGCGGCCATATCAATAGCGATAAATTGCAACTCTTTGTCGTCTCCTTGGGCGATCTTTAACTCATATTCGGTAGCACCTTCAATTGGTGCAACGGCAGACTGTTGAATTGCATCGAGGGCTTCAACGTAGCTGCCATTGTGCAGAGTTCCGAAGTTAGTAAGAGAGATGTATCCGCTAAAGAAGACAACGTAGACTTGAAATGCCAAAAGCAAAATTACGCCTGGCGCTAAGTATTTAGCGGGCAAACCACCGCGACGCAAATAAATCCAATTCACAATTAAGGTAACGACACCAATAAAGAAGGCAAAGGTGAATTTTTCTTTTCCGAATAGAACCATGATGACAAAGCCAGCACCGGCATCGACTAATCCAAGCAAGAAAATCTTTACAAGGGTTCCGCGCAGACTTGGGGTTCCGCCCGAGTTAAGATCAAATTTCTGCTGGTGCTTTCTCATGGGCCAGAGGCTCCTTCGAATAGTTTTATTTGATACTACTTTTAACTAATGGAAAAGTTAAGGGGCTCAAGACCTATTTGGCCTTGAGCCCCTTAACTCGTTACTACTTTCTTACTATCGCTACCTGATTACGCAGCGTCGATAGTGGTCTGAAGTGCTGCAACTGCCTTACGTAGGAAGTCACCAGCATCGCCAGTGTATGTACCTTCGTAGAGTGCCTTCTCAGCTTGACCAAGCTTTGCCCATACTGTGTCTTGGAAGACCCAGGCTGGCATTGGATAAGCAGTTGAACCTGCTGCAGCGAATGCCGCAAGGTTTACATCTTTAACTTGTGATGCAGCAACCTTGTTAGCTGGAATGTTGTTCGCCTTTGCTTGGTAAGCAAGTTGGAATTCAGGTGAACCGACGTAGCGCAGTACGCGACCTACGTTGATTGCATTTGCCTGACGAGCAACCTTTACTGATTGCCAGTATCCGTAAACACCTGAGAACTGGTGAACAGTCTTGCCACCAACTGAAGGAATTACTGCGATACCAACCTGATCTTTTGTTAGCGGCTTTGAAGCGCAACCACTGATTGTGTCCTGAACGTGGTTGTACATCCATGGACCTGAGATTGCATAACCACCTGATTGAATGTGGCAAGCTGACTTGTCCCAACCATCTGTTCCAATAATCTTTGGACCATTTGCGACTAGCCAAGCTGCGTATGCATCTGAACCAGATAATCCGTATCCAAGCTTCTTTGTCCATCCGCTGTTATCGCGTGTGTACAAGTTAAGCCCGAATGAAGATGCAAATGCTGACATGTGGTACGGATCGCCATTAAGTGCAGCCTTTTGAATTGGCATTGCAAGACCTGGCTTTGATGCGATTAGGTCTGCAACAGTAAGACCCTTTGGATCTTTTCCATCACGCTTGTTCCAAATTAGTGCGATGTTCTCAGTGTAAATTGGCATTCCGTAAAGTTTTCCGCCAATTGTGAAACCTGACAACATGTCCTTTGAGAACTGTGATGCAAGTGATCCAGTAACGATTGGTGCAACAGTTCCGGAACCAACAAGAGTTCCAGTCCAGTCATGTGCGCCAACCATTAGGTCTGGACCCTTACCTTCAGGAACAGCCTTGATAAATTCTGCACGTGTATCTTTTTTGTAAACAACGTTTACAGTGATGCCTTGTGTCTTTGCCCATGCTGCGATGATTGGAGTTTGTTCATCATCTTTTGCACTTGCAGCACCTGACCAGATTGTTACAATCTTGGCCGCTGATGTTGCAGCATTTGATGGAGCTACGATCATGCCGGTTGCTGCAATTGCGGCAACGAGTGTGATCGCAAGACTACGCTTACGTAGAATCATGTTGAGCCTTTCTAACTTTATAGGGGTAGAACTACCCACGAGGGATTGGGCTGAGTTTATAAGCCTGAAAGCCTGCGTATAAACCCCCAAGCGTGGCGTGTCCAAATCGTTGTAATCGTGATGCTGTTACATACAGGGCTTGCAGGGGCCATCACCCTAAATTTACGACTGAGCCAAAGTCCAAGCGGGCGGGTACTTTAGAGACACAAAAACTCAATTTTCAAAGGAGCGGACCATGTTGCAGTTACGGCCACATCACGATGGCAGCGAACTTTATGTTAGCAACGATGCTCCAAAACTTGGTGACGAAGTTTCATTACGAGTACGCATCCCAAACAATTATTCTTTTGATCATGTACTTGTTCGCTTTTATCAGGATAGCGAATCAACTGTGCTGCCACTAAAACTCGATAAAAAAAGTGAAATCGAATCTTGGTGGAAAGTAAATATGCCAATCAAGAATTACGACACGGGGTATAGGTTTCTTTTTGCTACAGGTGGCGGTTCAACAGCCGGAAAATATGAATGGCTAAATGCTTCTGGCCTATTTGATCATGATGTACACAGCAATGAAGATTTTCATATTATTGCTCGCCCACGTACAACTACATGGTTACAAAGTTCAGTCTTTTATCAAATATTCCCAGATCGTTTTGCTAAAGGCGTAGAACGTGAAGCACCGGAATGGGCGCTTCCAATGAAATGGGAAGATTTGCCGCAAGGTCGCGGACCTCGTACCGGAATAGAATTTTATGGCGGAGATTTCGAAGGAATCAAAGAGCACCTAAATCACATTAGCGATCTAGGTGCTAATGGGATTTATTTCACGCCGTTCTTTCCATCAAAATCTAATCACCGATACGACGCAACATCTTTTGATGAAATAGATCCATTTCTCGGTGGTGATAAAGCATTCTTTAGTTTTATGAAGGCGGCCCGAAAGGCAAAGATAAAAGTTCTAGGAGACATCACCACAAACCATTGCAGTAATGAGCACCCATGGTTCTTAAAGGGTAAAAAAGATAAGAACTCGAAAGAGCGAAAATTCTTTTACTGGGATAAGAAGACCAAGCGTGGATATGCCACCTTTTATGATGTGGCGCAGATGCCGAAGTTGAATTTCAGCTCGAAAACGTTGAAAAAACGCTTCTACGAAGATAAGAACTCAGTTATCAAGCGATGGCTTTCTCCGAAGTACAACTTAGATGGATGGCGAATAGATGTTGGCAATCAAACCGGACGCTATGGCCAAGAAGATTTGCATGATGAAGTTATGCGTGGGATTCGTACTGCCATGAATGAAGTAAAACGCGATACCTGGTTAGTGGCTGAAAATGCCGATATGTGGGCCAGTGATTTAAATGGAACTGGTTGGGATGGAACTATGAATTACAACGGATTTATGCGTCCGTTGTGGGCTTGGTTTAACCACAATTCAAATTTATCCACTGGTGGTTTCCATGGGCTACCAATCGATATTCCAAAGACTAATGGCAAGCAATTTGTAAAGGCAATGACTGTGTTTAACTCATCAATACCTTGGCGTTCATTGTTAGACAGTATGACTTTGCTTGATTCCCACGACACAGCACGTATGCGCAATGTTGTTGGCGGGGACAAGGCAAAGCACATGGCAGCGATGGGTTTATTACTTACCTATCCAGGAGTTCCTTCAATTTTTGCGGGAGATGAAATTGGTCTAGAAGGTGCGTGGGGCGAAGATGCGCGCAGAACAATGACTTGGAATAGCTCCGAAAATTGGGACCACGTTTTCCTAAATGATGTTAAACGACTAATAGAACTCCGACGTACAGCGCCTGCTCTAATAAATGGTGGGTTACGTTGGATCGCGGTTGAAGATGACTATCTAGTCTTCTTACGTGAATCCAAGAAACAGAATCTGCTTATTTTAGTCGCGCGAGATGGCGCCAAAGTTAGCGTTGATATTTCAAAGTTTGGATATTCAATAACCAAGACGCATTTCGGTCCTGAGGTGACCGGTGGTGCTCTAGAAATAAAACTAAACAACGGTGCCTGTGGCATCTGGGAAGTGGCATAAAGTGAAGTCAAAAGTTGCCCTAATTGCAGCGGTATTTCTTATCTTTGGGCTGGCAAATAGCACCGCAGCTGAAAACATTGCTTCACTTGCAACGTCAGTTGCGCGCGGTTCACAGAGTGATGAATCTGCATACTTTGTAATCACAGATCGCTTTGCAAATGGTGATACATCAAATGATTCTGGGGGAATGAAAGCTGGTTCATTCGAAAGTGGATTTGATCCTGCAAACGATGTGATGTTTCACGGTGGCGATTTCAAAGGCATGGCTGAGAAACTCGACTATTTAAAGAATCTTGGATTCACGTCAGTGTGGGTCACGCCTCCAGTTAAGCAACAGACAATCCAGGGAGCTTCATCTGCTTTCCATGGTTATTGGGGTCTTGATTTCACAACAGTTGATCCTCACCTCGGAACTGAAGCCGAATTTAAAGCATTTGTAGATAAAGCACACTCTGTAGGAATGAAAGTAATCATCGATATTGTCGTAAACCACACTGCTGATGTAATTCAATATTCAACAGATAATAGTTATATCGATTGGAAAAGCGCACCTTACAAGGATGCGGATGGAAATGTATTTGATATCACCAAGTTTGCAGGTAAAGCAGATTTCCCAAAGCTAAGCGCTTCAAAATCGTTTGCAAAACAACCATCAGTACCGGCGGCGCTGGCAAATATTAAAAAGCCTGCGTTCCTAAATGACATAACTAATTATCACAATCGTGGAGATTCGAATTGGTCAGGCACTTCGGTATTTGATGGTGATTTTATTGGGCTAGATGACATATTCACCGAAAAACCAGAAGTTGTAAATGGTTGGATTGATGTTTGGAGCACTTGGATCACCAAGTTTGGAATTGATGGATTTCGTATCGACACTGCAAAACATGTCAATCCTGAGTTCTGGAAGGTGTTTATTCCTGCGATATTAAAGACCGCAAAGAGTGCGGGAAAGACAGATTTCCCAATTTATGGAGAGATATTTGATTCCAACCCGATCGCAACAGCAAAGTTTGTTCGCGATCAATCTTTCCCAGGAGTCTTAGATTTCCCATTCCAAAGTACGATCACAAACTTTGTCACTAGTAATGGAGGAGCCGATAAATTAGTTGAGCTCTTCAACGCTGATGACATGTACACAACCGCAACCACTTCTGCTTATGGCCTAACTACTTTCTTGGGTAACCACGACATGGGCCGCATTGGGATGTTTATTGCAAGCTCTTCAAATGGTGACCCAGAAGTTGCTTTGGCAAAGTCGAAACTTGCTAACTCGCTGCTATTTCTGTTGCGCGGCGGACCTGCACTTTATTATGGCGACGAAAAAGGAATGGCAGGAAGTGGAGGAGATGCGGCAGCCCGTCAAGATATGTACGCAACTTCGGTTACATACTGGCAAGACGAGAATCGAATTGGCGCAGATCCTATTGGCACAAAGAGTTCATTCGATACTGTGAATCCACTTGAAGATCAGATTTCACAGATGCAAGCGGTAATCAAGTCAAATCCAGCATTACGTTCTGGAACACAACAAATTCGACTTGCCAATGAATCTGTTTTTGCGGTTACTCGCTACTTAAATGGTCAGGAGTATGCAGTTGTTTACAACGCGGGTGATAAAGCCGCAGATACAAAATTCAAAGTGAGCACACTGGGTGCCAAGTGGAAAGTTATAAATGGCGATGCGCTCGGACAGTCAGCATCAAAAGATACGTTGTCGGTAAAAGTTGCTCCATATTCCTATGCAGTCTTAAAGTCTGGAATTCAATTTAAATCTAAGTCGGCACTAACTATAAAGTTAAATGCACCACGTTCTGATTACGCACTTGATTATCTTCTAGAGATAGGCGCAAGCGTTGCTGGAGATGAATATAACCAGGTCACATTCCTGCTGCGAGAGGCTGGCAAGTCATGGGTCAATATTGGAACATCTGATCGTCGCACAGTAAAGACAGCAGTTGCAGATGCAGGGCTTTATCGGGTTTACATAGAACCCCGTAATTATGCTTCAGGAACAAATTTGGAATTTGTATCGATCGTAAAGAATGCGGCTGGAAAGAGCGCAGTATCGAAGATCGTTAAATTTAAAATTAGTTATTAAGCCAGAATCGTAACGGATAGTCTAAATAACTAGCCCACGATGATTCGTTGTGTCCCGTTTTCTTAAAGACTTTACTTGCAAAGTCAAAATCTTTTTGATAACCCTTGATCAACATCAATTCATCGGCCAGATCTTGAAAAGGTTCATATTCAGCGTCTAAGCCTTTAGTACCACGACTCATCCAAACCTTATGTGTTCCTGGCGCAGGTAGTTCTTTAACAGTGCGATTAACCAGAGCTTCTGAACCAATTACCCAATGAGGCGAGAGAGCTAGTGCAGTTTTGAAATCCTTTGGACGCAAATATGCTGCATATAAAGTGGACAATCCACCCATACTTGATCCAATGAGGGCAGTATTTTCTGGTGTTATTTGTAAATTAAGTAAACTTAATAGCGACGGTACGTAATTTGTAAAAATTTCTTCTAAGTATTTATCTCCATGTAAGAGATCTAGATCTGAGTCAAGAACGCTAGAGAGGTTAACTTTTACATCTTCTTGAAAAAAACGCTGCGGTGAAAGATCCTTTGCTCTTCCCATTGGATCTTGCTTGGTTGAGCTGTGCCAGATTGCGATAATGATTGGCGGAACATTTCCTGTTTCATAGCCGACCTTGAAAGCGCTCTGCGCCATCTCCCAAGTCTTGCCTCGAAAGGTCGAACTCTTGCCATCAAAAACATTCTGACCATCGTGAGCAACCAACAAGTGTTCAGATGGTTCTTGCGGTGCCCATAATTCAACGGTTCTACCCGAAAAATCGAAGCGTAAAACCTCGCCAGGCACGCCACGTATTTGATAACTCTTTATCAACTTCATAGTGCGAGAATACCGCCATGTCATCTGTTCGTCGCAGCATCGTATGGTTCCGTCGCGATCTTCGTATTAGTGATCATCCAGCACTTATTGCTGCGATTGAATCTAGCGACGAAATCATTCCAGTATTTATTTTAGATAAAGCCCAGATTGCTGAAGCTGGCGAGAAGTTACTCGCGTATATGGGGCAATCGTTGCGCGCACTAGATGAATCACTAAATAACTGCCTGCACATCATTGAGGGTGATCAAGTAGAAGTTTTAACCGAACTTATGGAAATGTATGGAGCAACCGAAGTTCACATTTCCGCTGAATATGAAAGATATGGCGCGCAGCGAGATACAAGAGTTGAAAGCGCTGGGATTAAACTAATTAGAACAGGTAGCCCTTATGCAGTAGCACCAGGCCGCGTTTTAAAGCCAAGCGATGCAACGCCTTATCGGGTTTACACACCTTTTTATCGGGCCTGGTGTACACATGGTTGGCGCGCTCCCGCAAAAACA
>CANGVO010000027.1 GCA_947457445.1 Actinomycetota bacterium
CAGCCCCGTTGGTTGTCATAAAGGTAAGCCTAAGGGTGTAAGTTAAACCTTGTGCACGTTGTGATTATGGGATGCGGACGAGTTGGTTCTTCTTTAGCAACCGAGCTTGAAGCCGCCGGACATTCTGTTGCGATTATCGATCAATCTCGTGAAGCATTTCGTCGCCTCGGCCCTGACTTTAAAGGTCGCACAGTTTCGGGCGTTGGCTTTGATCGAGATACTTTGCTTGAGGCTGGAATTGAAACAGCCGATGCATTTGCCGCAGTAAGCAACGGTGATAATTCAAATATTTTGGCAGCTCGTGTGGCCCGTGAAACCTACGGAGTTGCAAACGTTGTTGCACGAATTTACGATCCAGGGCGCGCGGAAATTTACCAGCGCTTAGGTATCCCAACTGTTGCGACAGTAATTTGGGCAACTGATCAAATTTTGCGCCGCCTGGTTCCTGAAGGATCACGTTCCGAATGGCGCGATGCCAGCGGAGCAATTCAACTTTGCGAGATGCATCCACATAAAGATTGGTTTGGTTCTCCAATCGCAGAGCTGGAAGCCGCTACAGGCTCACGTGTTGCTTTCATTACGCGTTTGGGCGAAGGTTTGATCCCAGATACTCACACAGTATTGCAAGAAGGCGATCTGATACATGTCACGGTACGCGATGAAGATATTGCGAAAGTTGAACTTATCCTGGCACGCTCGCCAAAGGATCACTCATGAGAATTGCTATCGCTGGTGCAGGAAATGTTGGTCGCGCGATTGCACGCGAACTTCTAGATAACGGTCATCAAGTACTGCTAATCGACCGTGATCCAAAAGCGCTTAAGATGGAATCAGTACCAGATGCTGAATGGTTAATGGCTGATGCTTGCGAGATTACATCTTTAGATAAGGCTGTTCTCAATAATTGTCAGGTTCTTGTTGCAGCAACCGGTGATGACAAAGTTAACCTAGTCGCATCACTGCTCGCGAAGACTGAATATGGTGTCCCTCGTGTTGTTGCTCGAATTAATCATCCGAAGAATGAATGGTTATTTGATTCCTCTTGGGGCGTAGACGTTGCGGTATCAACTCCAAGAATTATTTCAGCTCTCGTCGAAGAGGCTGTAAGCGTTGGAGATGTCGTTCGCTTATTCTCGTTCCGAAAAGGACAAGCCAACTTGGTTGAGTTAACACTGCCAGACACATCAAGTTGTATCGGAAAGACTGTCGAAGAAATTGCACTTCCTGATGATGCATCACTTGCTGCCATCGTTCGTGATGGTCGGGTTATCACTCCAACACCAACTGATGTATTTAGCGCTGGTGATGAATTGCTTTTTGTCGCTTCAGCTACAGCCGAAGGGCTGATCAAATCCTGCTTTATTGCAGGTTAATTCACTGTTGGTTTAGTTACTGGAACGCTCTTTAAAATCATCCAAGAACCGTAAGCGGTCGCCAAAAACAACGGATAACCCATCGCGAGATTTACTGTTCCTAGTAAATTTACATTTCCGCTTCGATAAATTGGATACTGCACGGCGATACGAGCAAAGAACATCAAAACCCAGAGCCAACTCGCTCGTTTATAGGCTCGAGCTCTTGCAGGATCTTTACGCCAAGCCAAATTTTCTCCCAGAATTGGGCCAAGTAGAAGTCCTAGGACTGGCCAACCAGCCAAATTTGCAATCAGATAAACGCTTCCGTAACCAAGATTCGTTAATAACTTCGGTATATATAAATCACTCGCATTGCCAGTGCGATTAGCAAACCAAGCACAAATAAGTGAGCCGACTAAACCAGAAATAGCATGCTGGATAGTGTCGCGCTTGGCCAATCTAATAATTGTTAACGAAGCAGAAACAATCAGCGAAGCGATCAAGGCTTGCCGCAAATCATCAGCAACGTTAAAAACAACTAAGAAAATTACTGAAGGGATGCCCGAATCAATTAAACCCTTCTTGCCACCAAATGCCGCTAAAACTTTATCTTTATCGGCGTTGCTATCTGCGCCTGGAATTTGGCTCATCATCTTCCGGTAGAACCAAATCCGCCACTACCTCGACCAGAGCCGGGCAAGCTTTCTACTTCAATGAAATTCGCGCGTTCTACCTGTTGAATAACTAATTGCGCGATTCGGTCCCCACGCTTAAACGAAACACTTTCTTTGGGATCATGATTTATTAAAATCACTTGCAACTCTCCACGATATCCAGCATCAACTGTGCCAGGAGAATTAACCATCGTTACCCCATGCTTTATTGCTAACCCCGAGCGCGGATGAACCAGTGCAACATAGCCGTCCGGAAGGGCAATAGATATGCCAGTTGGTACAAGTGATCGTTCACCAGGCTTCAGAGTTACATCTACACGCGCAACCAAATCTGCTCCGGCATCGCCACCTTTTGCGTAATTCGGAAGTGGTAAATCTGGATCAAGTCGTGTGACTAAAACGTTGACTGACATTATGGATTGATCTCGAATTCTGGATCAACGAATGCCAGAATTTCTGGAGTCTTCGCGATGTGTTCCAAGTATTCCTTAGGGGCATTTTCCAGGAAGTGCGACATTGGAACAATAACGAAAAGTGCTGCTGCCTTTACAGCGATATCACCATCGGGGCCGCCCAGTCTTCCTTCCGCTGCCGTGTAAACCTTGCGGTTTACCTGTCCGGTAATTCGTGCCGTTATGTAGAGCGTTGTTCCCATCGGAACAGGTTTTAAGAAATCTGTTTCCAAGCGTGCAGTGACAGCTGGAGAACGAATTAACCACATCAACTTGCCTAGCGCTTCATCAAAGGCAAGAGATAACAATCCACCGTGTGCTAAACCTGGAGCGCCTTGATGGTTTTCTGTAACTGTAAATTCAGCAGTTAAATCCGCAGCCGCGCCCGCATGTGCAACTAAATGCAAACCGGTTGGATGGAGTTCTCCACACCCAAAGCAATGTCCAAAGTGAGATGGGATCTTGGTGCCAATTTCGGGAGCTTTGGGATGGCGATCTGGAATCATTGCGCCATCGGGAGGCGTTGTACTTGCTACTCGACTCATGTCCACACTTTACTTCATCTAGACTGCGAAGGTGATATTCACCGAAGCGCTCCGCCCACCTTTATGGGTACTAGCCTTTATTTACTTTATGTTTCTCTCACTGGTTATAGCTATTTGGGCCGCTCTGGATGAAACCGCAACAATTGCTGCTTTAATTCTTGCAACGCTGGCTATGCCGTTTATTGCGAAATCCCTAACCTCTAGAATTTCAATTTCCGATAGCGAACTTCGAATTGATAAGGCTCACATTGAACGCAAGTATTTAGGAAAAGTTACCGTTCTAGATTCCGAAGCGATGCGACTGTTGCGCACTCGCGATGCGGATCCTGCCGCGTATCTTGCAATTAAATTCTGGGCCGTTAAGGGAGTAAAGGTTGAAATAACCGATCCGCGAGATCCGACTCCGTACTGGCTTATAACGAGCAAACGCGGCGAAGATCTCGCCGCGTCGCTAATTAATAACTAATTTATCTTAATTGCACTCTTTACAGACCGCCTTGGGCCCTTCGCCCTTAGCCAACTGAGTTATGTGATGCACCAAGAAGCATCGTGAACAAGTAAATTCATCGGTCTGCTTTGGAACAACACGGACAGCAAGCTCTTCGCCAGATAAATCTGCGCCAGGAAGTTCGAGATTCTCTGCCGCCTCTGCTTCATCGACATCAATCTGTCCGGATTGAGCATCGACGCGCTTTGCTTTTAGTTCTTCTAACGACTCCTCGTGGAGTTCTTCATCCGTTTTTCGGGGGGTGTCGTAATCTGTTGCCACTGCTCTCACCTCACTTCCACTGCTAATAAACCAATCTCTGCTGAGAAAGGTCGAACGGGCGCATACTCGCGCATTTGTCCTGTATTAGTTGCTACAACCCTCGGCGTGTCGCAGATATTCCCGCTTTTCTCAGCCTGAGTCAGCTTTCTTGATTCATTTGAGTGCTGCCTCAATCGCCTTAGCAAGCCCTCCATCAACGTAGGCATGAATCAGCGTTCCCGCTTCTACATATTCCTCGCTAACAATTTCACCGGTTTCGTGAATCGCGCTAACTAGATCACCTCGGTCATACGGAATTGTGGCGTTTACTTCAATATTTGGGTGCGGTAAAGATTTTTCGATTGCCCGAACCAGGCCTTCAATTCCAAAACCGGTTCGTGCAGAAAATGCGTAACTGTTCTTCTCTTTGCGCAAAATTTCCATCACGACTTCAGGGTCTGCCGCATCAACTTTATTGATTGCAATTATTTCGGGAATATCTCCCCCACCAATATCAGTGATTACTTCTCGCACCGCACGAATCTGTTCAAAGGGATCCGAGTGCGAACCATCGACTACGTGCACGATTAAATCTGCACCTGATACTTCTTCCAAAGTGGATTTAAAGGCATCAATCAATTGGTGAGGTAGATGCCGCACAAAGCCGACGGTGTCAGACAAGGTATATGTGCGACCATCGGCAGTTTGTGATTTACGCACGGTTGGATCCAGTGTTGCGAAGAGCGCATTCTCAACTAGGACTCCAGCATCGGTCAATGTATTTAACAGAGAAGATTTACCAGCGTTGGTATAACCAGCTATGGCAACAGATGGGATGTTAAATCGCTTGCGCTCTTGTCGTTTGGTATCTCGCGACACCTTCATTTCAGCAATTTCGCGTCGCAACTTTGCCATCTTGTCGCGGATTCGGCGGCGATCTGTTTCGATTTTAGTTTCACCAGGACCACGACCACCAATGCCCGCACCGCCGGCGGCACGTCCACCAACCTGACGTGAAAGTGAATCACCCCATCCGCGCAGTCTTGGTAACAAATATGCAATCTGCGCTAATTCAACCTGCGCTTTTCCTTCTTTACTTTTGGCGTGTTGAGCAAAAATATCCAAAATTAGTGCGGTTCGGTCCACAACTTTAACTTTCAATTTATCTTCGAGCTGTCGTAATTGAGAGGGAGATAATTCACCATCACAGATAACCGTGTCGGCGCCAGTTGCCGCGACTATTTGACGAAGCTCTACAACTTTTCCAGAACCAATATAAGTCGCAGGATCTGGTTTGTCGCGACGTTGAATAAGTCCATCTAGTACTTCTGAACCTGCTGTCTCCGCCAGTGCTTTGAGTTCGGCTAAGGAATTTTCAGCCATTTCGGCGCTGCCTTCTGTCCAAACTCCGACAAGCACAACACGTTCGAGTTGTAATTGGCGGTATTCAGCTTCTGAAATATCTTGAAGTTCAGTAGAGAAACCTTTAACGCGACGTAGCGCATGTCGATCAGCTAAATCAGGTTGTGACGAAACTTCATAGTCGCTTTCGTCCGCATCAAAATCTGCCGCAACTCGGGCGCTTTCACGCAACAACTCTTCAAAGAGATCGTTATTTCTTGGTTCGTCTATGCTCATGCTTCCTGCAAATATTTTGAAATGTCGTGTTCGGAGACAATCACGGCAGGTCCAGTTAACGTCGCATTTGAATGTGGATCAATATCTACGACCAAACGACCACCCGGCGGATATATCACCCAGCGAGCAGGAAGTTGTTCTTTTGAATAAATAGTTGCAGCGAGGGCGACCGCACACGTTCCGGTTCCGCAAGATCTTGTTTCGCCACTACCTCGTTCGTGAACGCGCATCTTGGCTTCATGACCTGGCATTATTTCAACGAACTCAACATTTACGCCTTCAGGATATGAATCTTTTGGTCTAACTATTGGTGCATCCACTAATGATCCGACATCTTCTATTTTCTCCACAAAGACCACAGCATGTGGATTGCCAACGTTGATGTTGTAACCATTGAAAATCTTTCCTTCGACAGATGCGGTAACTTCCTCGTTTTCATCCAAAACCTTGCCCATGTTTACAGATATGTCCTCGGTCGCAGGAACACGCAAATGCTTGATTCCATCGCGAGTATTAATGGCAAAGATTCCTTCAGACTGATGGCCATTTTGCACCAAGTATCTAGCCATGACCCGAATTCCGTTTCCACACATTTCAGCGATTGAGCCGTCAGCGTTCCGGTAATCCATGAACCATTTGCCTTCGCGTTTAGTTATTCGAATTAAGCCGTCTGCACCTATTCCGGTTTGGCGATTACAAATCGCAGCAGTTTGGGCTGTAGTTATCGAAATTTCATCACTTGGATCAAATACCAAAACAAAATCATTTTCGGTTCCATGTCCATATGAAGCGATAATTGATTGAGTCATGAGGTGACCGAGTTTATCTTCATCATCACCGTTTCCAAGCGCGGTTGTGATGGAGATATCCACTGAATACGGGCATCACGTGAAAACCAGGTTTCTTGCCGGCGAACATACTGACGAGTTGCACGCTTGGTATCTTCAATAGCTGCTGTCTCGGTCATCTCTCCAGCACGCATGGCAATTATTTGTGAGTAACCCAGTGCGCGTCGAGCCGTTGTTGCTTCGTTAATACCCAGCGATATCAAAGAATCGACCTCATCTACAAAACCACGTTCCCACATTCGATCAACTCTTGCTTCAACACGTGCACCAAGTTCGGCACGATCCATAACTAGTCCGAATTGCAAAGCATCTGGAAATCTAGAACTTTCTTCGCGGGGCAGATTTGCAGTGAATGGCTTTCCTGTAATTTCAATAACCTCCAGCGCCCGAATTACCCTGCGTTCATTTTGCACATCTATTGCAGCGGCAGCAGCCGGATCTATCTGTGCGAGTCTTTCAAATAAACTTACGATTCCAAAAAGTTTTGCTTCCTCTGTAAGTCTCTGTCGTACTTGGGCATCGGTATCTGGGAAATTTAAATCATCTAAAATCGCTTTTATGTAAAGTCCTGTGCCTCCAACAATTATTGCGTGCATTCCTGCGCTATGAATTTTAGATACTGCGTTGCGGGCTAACTCTTGATACCAAGCAACTGTTGCATCTTGATTAACATCCAAAACATCAAGCAGATGATGCTCAATTCCCTTTCGCTCTTCAATTGTTAGTTTTGCAGTTCCGATATCCATACCTCTATAAATCTGCATGGAATCAGCGTTAATAATCTCAGCGCCAATTTCTTTTGCTAGATCGACCGCAAGATCACTCTTTCCGGTTGCGGTTGCGCCACAAATTACAATTGTCTTCATTTAACTGTGGGAATTCCAAGCAGTAAAGGTTGTGGGGTCGCTTGCGCAAGACTTGCCGCAAAAGCATCTCCCCCGCGCGTCTTTATATGTGCCGTCTCGTTTCCGATCAAGTAATGAGCAGATGCATCAGTAATTGTTAAATCAACAAAATCTCCGGGACGTGCCTCACTGGTGGCATCGAAGTGAACTAAACGAAAATCTTCAGTCTTTCCAGTAAGACGCGACCGTGCGGCATCACGCCGACCTTCCACTTCGGATACAAGTGCGCGGTGATTTGTGCCGATAGACCTTTGGTTAACGCCCAATGAAATAGCCTGCTGATGTTCGTGCAACCTTGTATATCGCTCCCCAACAATTTCATGCGGAACTTGATTTGGCATAACACCCGCTGGAGTTCCTGGGCGTATTGAATACTTATATGTGTAAGCCGCAGAAAATTGCGCAACTGTGGCTAAATCCATGGTGGCTTGGAAATCATCTTCTGTTTCGCCGGGGAAGCCAACAATGATGTCGGTTGTAATCATGGCTTCTGGCATAGCTGAGCGAACTCGTTCAAGAATTCCCAAATATCTGCTGCTTCGATATGAGCGGCGCATCTCCTGCAAAATCCGATCAGATCCAGATTGCAACGGCATGTGCAGGTGCGGCATAACATTTTTGGTTGATGCCATCACTTCAATCACATCGTCAGTGAAGTCTCGAGGATGAGGCGACATAAAACGCACTCTTTCAAGGCCTTCGATCTCACCACATTGACGTAACAAGTTTGCAAAAGCTCCGCGATCTCCAAAATCAACACCGTAAGCGTTTACATTTTGTCCAAGCAAAGTAATTTCGATAACCCCTTGCGCCACTAGCGCACGGATCTCTTTCAATATATCCGCTGCCGGACGATCTTTTTCAATCCCTCGCAGCGCAGGAACTATGCAGAAAGTACAAGTGTTGTTGCAGCCAACAGAAACGGAAACCCAAGAAGTAAAAGGTGAAAGCCGGCGAGCCGGAAGAGTGGAAGGGAAATGTTCCAGCGCTTCCAGGATCTCGATCTGTGCCTCTTCTTCAATGCGCGCACGCTCGAGCAACACAGGCAGGGAGCCGACATTGTGAGTGCCAAAGACAACATCCACATAAGGCGCTTTCTTTAAAATTATTGATTGATCTTTTTGCGCCAAGCATCCACCAACTGCGATCTGCATATTTGGATTTGCTTTCTTAATTGGAGCGAGAAAACTTAGATTTCCGTACAACTTATTATCTGCATTCTCTCGAACCGCACATGTATTAAAAACAACGATATCTGCCTGATCTCCTGGCTTTACAGGAAGATAACCAGCCTCATCCAGCAAACCCGCAATTCGCTCGGAATCATGCACGTTCATCTGACAGCCGTAAGTCTCGACTGTATATGTGCGGATCATGCGCTAAGACTATCGGTGCTTTAGAGGGCTAGCACCTGCTGCTTGAGCGTCGCTCGATCAACAACTAGTACATGATGATTGGGAAGGTTTTTCCACCCTGTCTGATCCCAACCACTAGATGCGACTACCAAATCACCTTCATCAAACTTATAAAACAGGTCGTAATAGCCTTCTACCGCCCAACCTGGTTTACGTGCTGGATCATGTTCACAGATTGTTATGAAATGGGATTCAGTCATCAGCATCGCGTTGATACTTGAAAAATCATATTTACCCTTGATTTTGCGCACGGCGCTTATCACGCCTTCGACTAAACCGTGTTTTTCAATTTCAGTTAAAACAAAATAGAAATATCTTTCACTATCAGTTTCGCCTTTGATTTCACTTTTGTATTTATCGGATATATCAGAATCCAAAGCAGTCGCTGGATGAATGGCGCCGTTATGTATGAAGCTGTATCCATGGCTAATAAATGGGTGGGTGTTATTTTCACTTACCGGAATTCCCGATGTTGCCCAACGCAGATGCAACAGCGCGCCGTCTGTCTTTGTCTTCGAAATTGTTTCTGCAAAAGAGTTGCTGCCTTGCGCGGTCTCTGGAGCGCGAGTCAGGTGCGACTTACTAGCGGCATGATCGAAGGTGGCTACACCCCATCCATCGCAATGTACAGAGGAAAGGCTGATAAATTCTGGCAACTTTTCCCCGACTGCATCCGCAAAAGATTCGGGGCGCAAAGACACGTAGCCCAAAAGTCGGCACATTTTCTGACAAACCTCTTCCCATAGGGGGACACTTTGAAGTAGAAAGGCTACCTCGGTGGCCTTCATCGATCCAGCACCAACAACCATGGATCAAGGTGTTCTATGGTTAAAGCGGCACAGGAGGAATGCAATTGGTTAATACACATGACGCTGACGCAGCGAAGCTTGCTGAACTAGGGTACAAACAAGAGTTTGACCGAAAGTGGAGTGGTTTCCATAACTTCGCAATATCTTTCTCAATCATTTCGATTCTTTCGGGATGTTTCACAACTTTTGGACAGGCATGGAATAACGGTGGACCCGTTGCAATTTCTATTGGTTGGCCTGTCATTGCTTCCCTAATCATGATCATCGCTTTGTGTATGGCTGAACTCGTTTCGGCGATGCCAACAGCTGGTGGTATTTATTATTGGGCATTTAAATTAGGAAAGCCGATTCATGGCTGGATGACTGGTTGGCTGAACTTGGTAGGTCTAATTGCTGTAACCGCAGCCGTTGACTACGGATTTGCAACTTTCTTCGTAACAACTGCAAACCTCTACAACGACAACTTCAATACATCCAATTTGAACCAAGTTTTCGTGGTGTTCCTAATTACAATTGCTGCACACATCGCATTAAATGTGTGGGGGGCAAAGGTAATCCACTCACTACAGACCATTAACGTTTATTGGCACGTTGTCGGCGTAACCGCGATCATTTTGATCCTCGTTTTCATCCCAACTGAACACCAAACCGTTAACTGGGTATTTACAACTCAGATCAACAACTCAGGATTTAGCGCCGATGCA
>CANGVO010000028.1 GCA_947457445.1 Actinomycetota bacterium
CTCAATCATTTTTAGTTTTTTCAACGAAAACTTTTTAACACCTTCTAACTTCTCACTTATCCTTCAGCAAGTAGCGATCGTTGGCGCAGTTGCCGCCGGCCAGACGCTCATTATTCTTACTGCTGGTATTGATCTTTCTTGTGGAGCGATTGCAATTTTCGCTTCTATGGCGATGGCAAAGTTGGTTCAAGGAACTCCTGCAGTCGAAGGCGACGGATTCTCAATCTGGCTCGCATTCCCAGCCGGACTACTCGTTGGTGCTCTAGCTGGCGCGATCAACGGTTTCCTTGTTACTAAAGTTAAGTTACCTCCGTTCATCGTTACGCTCGGTACTTACAACATCTTCCTTGCGCTAACACTTACCTATACAAAGGGAACTGTTCCAGCGCACGAAATGCCACCTTTCCTTTTAACACTTGGTAACTATGTAAATCTTGGGCCATTCCGTTTAACAACTGGTGTGCTCTTCATGATTCTTATGTACTCAGTTCTTGCATTCGTTCTTCGCTACACAGGCTGGGGACGTCACGTCTACGCTGTTGGCGATGACATCGATGCAGCACGCTTGGCAGGTATCTCTGTAAACCGCGTTTTGATGAGCGTTTACATGGTTGCCGGTGTGATCTTCGCACTTGCAGCATGGATCGTTATCGGCCGCGTTACTGTGGCAAGCCCAAATACGGGTGGCGACCTAAACCTCGACTCAATCACCGCGGTGGTTATTGGCGGAACATCACTATTCGGTGGCCGCGGAACTATCTTCGGTTCGCTAATCGGAGCAGTAATCGTGGGTGTTTTCCGTAACGGTCTAACTCTTGCTGGCGTGGATCTGTACTTCCAGCTACTTGCAATCGGTCTTCTTATTATCTTCGCTGTTTCGGTTGACCAATGGATCAGAAAGGCACGCAAATGAGTAAGGCACCTATCCTTCAAGCCGTTGGAGTAACCAAGGCATACGGTCGCGTTGTTGCACTCGATGGCGCAGATCTTGAACTCTTTCCTGGTGAAGTTCTCGCAGTAGTTGGCGATAACGGTGCTGGAAAATCAACACTTATTAAATGTCTTTCTGGCGCTGAAGTACCTGATGAAGGTCAGATTATTCTTGATGGCGCTGAGGTTTCCTTTAAGCGCCCACAGGATGGTCGTCATGCCGGAATCGAAACTGTGTATCAGACACTTGCGGTTGCGCCAGCTTTAGATATCGCATCAAATCTTTACCTCGGTCGCGAGATGCGTAAGAAGGGCCCACTTGGATCCGTATTCCGCATGCTTGATGGTTCTGGAATGCGTAAGGCGGCTAAGGACCATATTGCAGCTCTCGGAATTGGAACAATTCAAAATATTTCACAGGCTGTTGAAACACTTTCAGGTGGTCAACGTCAGGCAGTTGCAGTTGCTCGCGCAGCAGCATTCGGCCAGAAGTTGATTATCTTGGATGAGCCAACCGCAGCACTTGGTGTTCGCGAATCACGTCAGGTACTCAAGCTAATCGAGTCACTGCGCGAACGCGGTATGCCCGTTATCTTGATTTCTCACAACATGCCTCAGGTCTTTGAAGTTGCAGATCGCATCCAGGTACAACGCCTCGGAAAGCGCGCTGCAGTTGTTACTCCAAAGACTCACACCATGAACGATGTAGTTGCGATCATGACTGGTGCGATGACAGTCGAAAAGAAAGACCAAGCGCTTTCTCCAGTTCGTTAATTAGTAGCTCAGACAACAATGACCACTCCGGTTCGGCTCGAATCGGATGTGGTCATTGTTGGTTCTGGGATAGGTGGCGCGACTACTGCCTATGCTCTGGCCAATAAGGGCGTAAAAACGCTGGTTTTAGAGCGTGGCGAAAGAATGCCACGTGAGCCCGAGAACTGGTCTCCTTCTGAAATATTTATGAAGACTCGTTACAAGCCGAATGAAAAATGGGTCGATGAGAAGGACAAAGAATTTGTTCCCGGCGTGCATTATTTTGTTGGTGGAAATAGCAAAGTTTACGGAGCATCGCTACCTCGCTTTAGTCGTTATGACTTCGGTGAAATAAAACATCAAGAAGGAATTTCACCTGCTTGGCCATTTACCTACGATGATCTCGAACCTTTCTACTACATGGCTGAAGAGTTATATCGAGTTCACGGTGATGCGCAGAATATTTATGGCAACACTCGCAGTACACCATTTCCATATCCGGCGATGAAGCACGAGCCCTACGTTGAAGAACTCGGCAAACGACTTACCAAGGCGGGAGTTCATCCACATTCAAATTCCATGGGAATTGATCTAGGACCTGGCGGAAAATGCATTAGGTGCAAGACTTGTGATGGATTTGTCTGCAAGTTAGATGCTAAAAGCGATGCTGAAGTAAATGCACTTAATCCAGCGATTGCCACCGGAAATGTAACTTTGGAAACTTCGGTTCAAGTAAATCGAATTGTTATATCTGCAGATGGAAAAACGGTGAGCCACCTGGAGGCAACTCGTAACGGTGAGCCTTTGGAAATTTACGGAAGGAAATTTGTAATTTCGGCTGGTTCAGTAAATACTGCAGCGCTCTTGCTGCGTTCTGGTGTTGCTAATTCATCAGATCAAGTAGGCCGAAATTTTATGATGCACAACAACAGCCATATTGCAGCCGTTGATATGCGCCGCAAAAATGATGTTACTTTCCAGAAAACACTCTCATTCACCGACTGGTATTTAGATGGTGGCAAGGGATATCCGCTGGGCGCAGTGCAATTAATTGGAAAAGTTCAAGGCATCATGATGAAATCTTTTGCCAAACACGTTCCCTTGCCAATTCTTAATCTGGTTTCGGATCACAGTGTGGAATTTGTGGTGATGAGCGAAGACTTGCCACATCCTGAAAATCGAGTAACTATCGCTCAAAATGGGGCAATCAAGATCGTTCGCAAATCTGTAGGCATGAAAACGCATATGGAGCTACTGCGTCGGGCTAAGAAGGTGCTGCGTAAAACCGGTTATCAAGCGATCTTCCGACAACCATTTGATATTTCGATGAACTCACACCAATGCGGAACAACTGTTGCTGGCACAGATCCAAGAAATAGCGTTGTTGATGGATATTGCCGTAGCCATGATCACCACAACCTTTATTTAATCGATGGTGGTTTCTTTCCATCATCTGCGGCGATGAACCCGGCGTTAACGATTGCGGCTCAAGCGCTGCGTGTAGTTGCTGAATCTGATCTCGCTAAAGTTTAAGCAAGCCCCAAAACTCGCAACAGTTCGTCATTTAAATCTTTTGCATCCACATCAACGCCGGTCCAATACTTGATTCCGATTACCGCTTGATTAACAACCATTCCGAGGCCTTGCAAAGTTGTTGCACCGCGTTTCGCTGCCTCGTCCAAGAAGTACGTTTGTGGTGGATTAACAATGACATCGGCCGCCAAAGTGCCAGGGCGAATAGAATCAAAATCAATATCTTGTTTGCCTTCGGTGTTAACCATTCCCATTGAAGTCGAGTTGATTACGACTTCGGCATCTTGCGGAATCGAATAAGTCTTGTTCCATTCCACAAATTCAGCTGTGGCACTTGTCTTATCGTTTAACAGTGCAACAAGTTCTTCACCGCGAGCGCGAGAACGGTTTACAACATAGAACTTAGCCGCTCCTGCAAGTGCCAGCTCAACAGCAATTGCACGCGCTGCCCCACCTGCGCCCAAAAGAACAATTGTCTTTCCGGTTGCTGGCGTTATTTCCAAAAATGATTTCAAGAAGCCTTTGCCGTCAGTGTTTTCACCGATCAACTTGCCGTCGCGGTTCACAGCACAGTTAACTGCGCCGATTAAAGATGCGGATTCACCCAGCCCATCAAGGAATTTAATTACTTCTACTTTATGAGGGATGGAGCAGTTAAAACCTCTCCAATTCATCGCTCTGGCGCCTTGTACCGCGGCTTCGAGTTGGTTCGGGTTAACTTCACAATTGACGTAGCGATAGTGCAGGTTATTTGCCTTATATGAGGCCTCCACCATGGCAACAGTGGGGTTTGAGTCAGAGCCTTGAGAAAAGCTACCCGTTAATTCATGTCGGAAAGATCCGCCGATATCCATGGTCATGTTCAGACCTTACCGCTCAAGTTATGATCAGCCAATGGCCACCGCATTCTTACAACGCATCGCATCCGCACCAATCTCTTGGGGAATTTGTGAAGTTCCCGGTTGGGGAGCAATGCTGCCGACCAAGCGCGTGCTCTCTGAAATGAGTGGGCTCGGATTGCCGGCAACCGAACTTGGTGCTCCTGGTTTTTTCTCAGATGATTCAGCAGAACTAAAAGATCAATTAGCCGAATTCAAGATGTCGATGATCGGTGGATTTACTCCGGTTGTCTTGCACGATAAGTCTCAAGAAAAAGCAACACGCGACATGGCGATTAAATCCAGTAAGAAGTTCCAAGAGATCGGTGCAACCCACTTTGTCTCTTGTCCAGTGCAGACCTGGGATTGGGCAAACCCTGAAGAACTCAGCAACGATGAAGTTACACAGTTTTTCAAGATGCTCGCCGAAGTAGATCAAATCTGTAAAGACCACGGTCTTGTTCAAGTTGTTCACCCACATTTGCAAACTGTCGTTGAGACAAAGCGCGACATTGATCGTGTTGTAGATAATTCAGATGTTATGTGGTGTCTAGATACTGGCCACATGACAATCGGTGGACAAGACACCGTTGAATTTGCCAAGAAGTACGCAAGTCGCGTTGGCCATGTTCACCTTAAAGATGTAAATATGAAATCTGTTCCACCTGTGCTTGCGCGTCAACAGAGCATTATGGAAGGTGTTCAAAAAGGTTTGTTTACACCACTTGGCCAGGGTGATGTTCCGATTCTTGAAACGATTCTGGCGCTAGAAAGCGCGGGCTACCAAGGTTGGTACGTAATTGAACAAGATGTCGCAATCACAGGTGAAATGCCAGGCCTAGGTGAAGGACCGATCACCGGAATGAAACAGTCAGTTGATTATCTGCATAACGTTGTTGCACCAGCATTAGCCAAACAAACCAATAAATAGGGAGCAAAAGTGTCTGATCTACGAGTAGGAATCATCGGTGTTGGAATCATGGGCGCAGGACATGCGCGTTATCTAACTGAACACGTGGATGGCGCAGTTGTCACAGCGCTATTTGATTTAGATGGACCACGTATGGATTCACTTGCAAAAGAGCTCTCCGCTAAATCTGGGGCTTCGATTAACCAGCATGCATCCGTAGAAGCGCTAGTTAGCGATGCAAACGTTGATGCAGTAATTATTTGTTCTCCAGATCCACTCCATCCAGAACACTTAACTCTGGCTATTAGCGCCGGCAAGCACACTCTCTGCGAAAAACCACTTGCGCCAAAGTCTGCTGATGCTAAGAAGGTTGCTGAATTAGCAAATGCCTCAGGACTTAACATAACCCTTGGATTTATGCGTCGCTTTGATCCTTCATATATTGAACTTAAGAAAGAGATTCAATCCGGCAAATACGGAAAAGTTCTGCATCTTCGTTGCATTTCTCGCAACGTCAGTTCGCCAACTGCAACTACAGCCATGTTGCTAACAAATGTTGCAGTACACGAAGTAGATATTGCTCGCTGGTTATTGGGTGAGGAATTTGTTTCTATGTCTACAGTCGCAATGAAGCGCACCAAGTTTGCCAATGATCAATTGCAGGATCCGCTTACTGTTTTGGCCCATACCGAATCAGGTGTCTTGATGACTGTGGATATTGCCGCCAACAGCACATACGGTTATGAAGTTCGCATGGAAGCCCTAATGGAAAATGGTTCACTTGAAATCGATAACCTTGGTGGGCTATCAATCTCTTATGATTTCAACTTGCCACCTCGTACCCACGGAAAACTCTATGAAAACTGGATGGGCCGTTTCGAGCAGGCATACATCAACGAACTAACCGCATGGGTTGGTTCAATTAAGTCAGGTGTTCGCCACCCAGATTTAGCGACAGCAAATGATGGACTTGCCTCATCAATTGCTTGCGAAATGGGCGTTGCTTCGCTTAAGTAATTTAGTAACAGTTATGACTGTTGCTGCATAGACCAGAGAGTCCAAATATGTGTGCGCACCGTTAGTGGTTGACGCATAATTTGAACGATCTGGAAAGCAACATCATCTGGACGTAAGTAGCTAGCAAGTTTTGGTTCACCTGCTGTGCGTCCGGCTTCAATCGCAAACTGTGTATCTGTTCCCGCTGGGCAAACGAGTGCAACGCGGACACCTTTTTCGCGGAGTTCGCGATCTAGGCCACCAGCGAAACCAACTTGTGCGTGCTTAGTTCCGGCATAAATTGATTCATCTCCACCACCACGGAAACCTGCTACCGATGAAACCATGATGATGTCGCCCGCTTTTTTAGCAAGCATTGTTGGCAATGTTGCGCGAACGATATGCACGCTGCCTTCGTAATTAGTGCGCATCATGCGATTTACTTCATCGTCACTGTAATCAAGCACAGATCCATACATGCCGATGCCGGCATTTGGAACAACGCAATCAATTGTTCCGAAAGTATCGATGGCTTTCTTAGCAACAGCGCGTGAAACATCTGGAATTGATGAATCTCCTGCTAGATACGTCGCATTATCTGCACCGAGCTGGTCAACCATCTCTTTAAGTTTTGCCTCGTTGCGGGCATTAAGTACAACCTTGCAACCTAATTCAACGAGTTGTTTTGCGGCTGCAGCACCGATTCCGGTTGTTGCGCCAGTGATTACTACTACTGAACCTTTGATATCTCTAAGTTGGTATGTCATTGGGCAATACTAAGTCAGGTGTTTCTATATTTCTAGATTTCTAGAGGGAATCCATCACAGTAATCGTTTCACCAAATACATAATTAGGCCCGATCGCCTGCCATGCCTTGCTATTGTCGTTGACCATATGGGCATCCCAAGAAGGTCGGTCGCTCCAGATCTCCCAGACATTTACAACATCTGGCTTTTGGGTATCGCGGTAAATCTCGATAAATTCGCAACCTGCTTCGGTACGGATCACGGCGATGTGGCTCTTGAGTTTTGAAACAAACTCATCAAATTGGCCAGGCTTAACATTTACTTCAACGAAGAGAAATACTTTGCTCATTTAATTCGCTCCCCTGCTGGATCGAAAAGTGGTTCTTCTTTTACTGTCGCAATCTTAGCCTGACCGAACATTTCTACACTTAATTCTCTTCCTGGCTGGCTATGTTCCAAAGGTAGATAAGCGTAGGCAATTGCAGTTTTTAAAGTGTAACCCTGACCGGCTGATTTAATTCTGCCAATGACTTCACCGTTAAAGAAAATGGGTTCGTTGCCAAGTGGCACGTCTCTGATATCGCTAAAAGTTAAAGCGGTTAGTTTGCGTTTATTACTTGATTCTGCGGTCTGTACCGCTTCTCGACCAATGAATTTCTCTTTCTTCATCGAAACTGCAAAACCTAACCCAGCTTCATAAGGGTTGGTTTCACTATTTATCTCACCCGCCCAGGCACGATATCCCTTTTCTAAGCGCAAAGATTCAATCGCGCGATAGCCACATGGGCGCAGATTAAATTCTTTACCCGCTTCAATCAAGGAGAGCCAAACTTGTAAAGACTTTTCTCTTGGAATATAGAGTTCCCAACCTAATTCGCCAACATAGGTGATCCGTGTTGCCCGAAGTTCAACACCAGCAACGCTAATGATTTGAGAACGCATGAAACCAAAGGCTTCATTTGATAGGTCTGCCTCCGTGCATTTACTTAGAATCTTTCGAGCGTTAGGGCCCCAGATGCCAAAACATGCCAGCTCTTGCGTTAAATCCTTGATAACCACATTTTCATAATTGTTTTGTCTGCGAATTTTTTCCAGCCAGCCCATGTCATGATTTAAAAAGGCGGTTCCTGTAACTATAAAGAAGGTGTTTTCATCGGTTTGTGTAACCGTGTAATCAGACTCGATACCGCCCCTGGTGTTCAGTGCTTGGGTGTAAATAGTTCGGCCCACTCCTCTTACAACGTTATTTGCACAGACTAAAGATAAAAACTCGGCTGCACCTGCTCCGGTGACCTCAATTTTTGCAAAACTTGATTCATCGAAAATCCCCGCCGAAGTTCTGGTCGCATGATGTTCCAGCGCTACTGCAGGATGCCAATTTTTTCCTACCCAACCATTTGGCCGTAGCGATTCATCTAATTGGCTCTCACTTGGATTTGAGTAGAAATTAACTCGCTCCCAAGCAGACTTCTCTCCGAAGACCGCATGGTTATCGCGATGCCAATCATAAATTGGAGATTTCTTTTCGCCTCGTGCGCTCTGACGCTCTTCTCCAGGATAATGAATGTCGTAATACGCCTCATAATTTTCGGTAACTCTCTCCAGAGTGAACTTAGGAGATTTGTAGGCATCAGAAAATCTCTTGATATCCATGTGCCACAAATCCATAGTTGGCTCACCAGCCACAATCCATTCGGCAACAACTTTGCCAACGCCACCTGCACCAGCAATTCCGTGCGCACAAAAGCCTGCAGCAATATAGAAACCACCAACGGAGCTTTCGCCTAAACAGAATTCATTATCTGGTGTAAACGCCTCTGGCCCATTAATAAAATTCTTGATTCCAATTTCTCCCATTTTGGGTACGCGAATGGCGGCGTTTGTAGCGATTTCTTCGAATCTATCCCACTCGTCTGGTAGCAATTTCGCATTGAAATCCGCTGGGATTGAATCCAATGACTCGTGGCTTGTACGCCAAGGTTTTGAATTTCTCTCATACCCACCCATGAGAAGACCTTTTACCTCTTGGCGGAAATAGATCAAATTATCTGGATCTCGCAATGATGGAAGGGTGACTGAACTATCGGGTAAGAAATTCTCCGTTATTAAGTATTGATGACTCATTGGAACAATCGGAACGCGTACGTCAACCATTCGTCCGATCTCAGCGGCGAAAATACCGCCGCAATTAACTACAACCTCACATTCGATTTCACCTTTATCGGTTAATACCGAAGTGACTCTGCCATTTTCAGTATTAATCTTTAAAACTCTGGTGTGAGTAAATATCTTCACGCCTTCTTTTCGAGCACCGCTCGCCAGCGCTTGTGTCAACTGTGATGGATCGACTTGTCCATCAGATGCCATGTAACAACCGCCGAGGACGCCATCCATATTCAATAAAGGAAATAACTCTTTTATCTCACCTAAGCTAATTTCTTTTAGATCTAGTCCGAAAGTTTTGGCCCAACCAATTTGGCGCCTGATCTCCTGCATTCGTTCAGGAGTAGAAGCAATTTTGATGCTGCCACATTCTTTCCATCCAGGCGGAGTATCTGTTTTCTCTAACTTTCGATACAGGTCAACTGAGTGCATATTCATCTTGGTAAGTGTTGGGTCAGCACGCAATTGTCCGACCAATCCAGCTGAGTGAAATGTTGATCCACTCGTTAAGTCCGACCTATCAACTAGTACTACATCTTTTTCGCCGAGTTGAGCCAGATGATAGGCAACTGATGCGCCACCAACTCCACCACCGATGATTACTATTCTCGCGCGCGTTGGTAACTCTTGAAGATTCACAACGCAACTGTATCCTTTGCGTGTGAGCCAATCTAGTCATGAGTATGACAATTTGTTAGATAAAGTTCCTAGATTGCAGAACAGAATCTCAGTTACTGAATTATCTGGTGGGCTCACCAATCGGAATCTAAAAGTTTCAACTGCATCTGGGGATTATGTCGCCAGAATATCAAGCAATAAATCATCGTTGTTGGCTATAGATCGTCGCTCTGAATATGAAAACTCAAAAATTGCCGCGGGCATTGGAGTTGGCGCACCAATTTTTGATTACCTACCTGACTTCGGTTTGTTGGTAATTGGTTACATACCAGGTAAGACTTACTCAGATAATGATGTTTCAAATAATTTAGGCAGGATTGCCAGCGCTTGCAAGCAACTTCATAAGGCTCAACCATTTACTAGAGATTTTGACATGTTTGTAATTCAGCAGAATTATCAAAAACTGGTCTCGGAATC
>CANGVO010000029.1 GCA_947457445.1 Actinomycetota bacterium
AATGGCAAGTAAGAAGGGTGTCTCCTCGACACGTAACGGTCGCGATTCAAATCCGCAATACCTTGGTATCAAGCGTTTTGGTGGACAAGAAGTTAACGCAGGCGAGATCTTGGTTCGCCAACGTGGAACACATTTTCACCCAGGTAAGAACGTAGGTCGCGGTAAGGATGACACTCTCTTTGCACTCGCTGCAGGAGCAGTTGAATTCGGTCGCGCTCGCGGTCGTCGTGTAGTGAACGTGGTTCCGGTCGCTTAATTTAGGTTTCTCAAAAAGAGCGAGCCGCGTTCGTGGCTCGCTCTTTTTATTTCATAAATATCTTTACCAATAACATTTAGAAGGGAGTAGCAAGAGATGGCAACATTTATTGATCGTGTAACGCTCTACGCTGCTGCCGGAAAAGGTGGAGACGGTTGCGTCTCGGTAAAGCGCGAAAAATTTAAACCACTAGGTGGCCCAGATGGCGGCAACGGTGGTCGCGGGGGAGACATCATTTTGATCGTCGACTCAAGTGTTACAACGCTCCTTGATTTCCACCATTCTCCTCACCGCAAAGCAACTTCTGGTTCGCAAGGTTATGGCGATCGCAAAGATGGTACTTACGGAGAAGATTTAATTCTGCCTGTTCCAAATGGCACAGTTGTATTTGATGAAAAAGGAAATCAATTAGCTGACCTAATTGGCACCGGAACAACTTTCTTAGCCGCACAAGGTGGCCACGGTGGACTTGGAAACCTTGCACTTTCATCTTCAAAGCGCCGCGCTCCAGGATTTGCTCTACTTGGCGAACCAGGTGAAGAACGCACTCTTTACTTAGAACTTAAATCTGTTGCAGATATCGCACTGGTTGGGTATCCAAGCGCAGGCAAGTCTTCGCTCATCGCGGCAATATCTGCAGCGCGCCCAAAGATTGCTGACTATCCATTTACAACTTTGGTTCCAAATTTAGGTGTTGTGCAAGCAGGTGATACACGTTTCACAGTCGCGGATGTTCCAGGTTTGATTCCAGGTGCGTCACAAGGCAAGGGACTAGGCCTGGAATTCTTGCGCCACGTCGAACGTTGTGTTGCATTGGTCCACGTGCTCGATTGTGGAACTTTAGAAACAGATCGCGATCCAGTTAGCGACCTTGAAATAATCGAATCAGAACTTGCACTTTACGGTGGGCTCGAAGATCGTGTGCGAATTGTTGCGCTAAATAAGATTGATCTACCTGATGGCAAAGCAATGGCTGACATGGTCGCTCAAACTCTGCGCGATAAAGGTTATGAGGTTTATCCAGTATCTGCCGCAAGTCGCGAAGGTCTTCAAGAACTTCTCTATGGAATGGCGCGTTTGGTCCAGAAGGCGCGTGCAGAAGCGGCAAGTGAAGAACGCACTCGAATCATTTTGCGACCAACTGCCGTTGATGATTCTGGATTCACTGTGCAAGCAAATGCTGATGGTTCATTTAGTGTGCGTGGACAGAAAGTTGTTCGCTGGGTTCGTCAGACAAACTTTAAGAATGCAGAGGCAATTGGTTACTTAGCTGATCGCCTGGCGCAACTAGGAGTAGAAAAAGAATTGTTTAAGAAAGGCGCCGTTGCAGGAAGTGAAGTTCGAATTGGATCTGGCGATAACGAAGTTGTCTTCGAATGGGAGCCAACCATCGAAGCCGGAGCAGAACAGCTAGCTGGCCACTTGCACCGCCGCGGAGAAGATTCACGCCTTGAAGGCGCATGGGTTGTCGAAGAACGCGTTGTCGATCAACTAAGCGATGAAGAAATTGCGCAACAATGGGAGTACAACGTGGAGGACCCACATACTCCGCAAGAGATTATTAGTACGCCACCAGTTAGCGAGGATAAGTAAATGAGCCGCATCGCTATTACTGGTGCCAAGCGCGTTGTTATCAAAATTGGTTCATCTTCCCTTACAGGGCAAGCGGGTTCAAAGTTAAATGAATCTGCTGTTTCTAAAATCGTGGATTTAGTAGCAACGCTCACCAAACGTGGCGCCGAAGTCGCACTCGTTTCATCGGGTGCGATCGCAGCCGGTTTAGCTCCACTTGGACTATCTGCTAGACCAAAAGATTTAGCTACCCAACAAGCGGCGGCATCTGTCGGACAAGGCCTGTTGATCGCAAAGTACAACGAGAATTTTGCACGTCACGAAATAATTTCATCACAGGTGCTTCTAACTACCGAAGATGTTGTCCGCCGTTCGCACTATCAAAACGCACAACAGACACTTTTTAAATTACTTTCATTAGGTGTAGTACCAATCATCAATGAAAATGACTCGGTTGGAACTCAAGAAATTCGCTTTGGAGATAACGATCGCCTTGCCGCACTTGTTGCACTTTTAATTGGTGCAGATTTACTAGTTTTGATTTCAGATGTTGATGCACTCTACGATGCGCCACCTTCACAAGCTGGCGCCAAAGCCATACATCTCGTAGATTCGATGAGCGAGATAGATTCTGTAGTTGTCGGTGGCGCCGGTTCTGCGGGTGTTGGCAGTGGGGGAATGGTTACCAAAATTGAGGCAGCACGTATTTCAACTAGCGCTGGCACGCCAATGTTGCTGACTTCACTCGAGCAAGCCCAAGATGCACTGCAAGGAGCAGAGGTCGGAACGCTTTTTGCAGCGCACGGAGTTCGCTCAAATTCTCGTCTACTCTGGTTGGCACATGCATCAACTCCACAAGGACGTTTGATTTTGGATGCTGGCGCAGTCACTGCAATCTTAGAACGCGGCGTATCTCTGCTTCCCGCAGGTGTAACTGCCGTAGAAGGTGAATTTATTTCAGGCGACACTGTTGAATTAGTCGGACCTGACAAAAAGATTATTGCGCGCGGACTTGTAGCGTTCGACGCAGCTGAAATTCCTCAGATGCTAGGTCGATCAACTAAAGAACTAGCTGCATCACTGGGCGCTGAATATGAACGCGAACTCGTCCATCGTGATGATTTAGTTCTGCTTTAACTCTTCTTTTCAGAGATTTCGCGCAAGACAACTGCAATTTTGTCACTTGTTCCATCTGCGCTGGTCGGCATATCGCTTAGTTTCACTATCACTGTGTCATGCAGCGCATCTTGATAGATGTATTGACCATGAAGTCCCATCATCAAGTTAACTCCAGAGTATGGGTGCCACATTTGCGCGCCATATCCCCATCCATAATCCAATTTCACTATCGGATTCGAAAGTCTGGCTTTCCAAGAAGTGCTGGCGATCTTTGGCGAGCCAGACATAAGCGCCAAGCCAACACGTGCATAGTCTCTTGCTGCTGCGTTAAAACAACAGAAAGCTTTTTCATGTCCGTCAACTTTATCGACGTTCCAAGTAGCGTTGTAATCCGCGCCAACCTTCTTCCAGACACGCTCGCTAAATTCATCCGCTAATTTATTTCCAGTTACTTTCTGGATTATTAGTCCGAGCATCTGAGTATTCACGCTTCGATACTCAGGGTAAGTGCCAGGCTTCTCAGCCATTTTACGATTGTTTTTCATAAAGAAATTCATATCTGTTGTGGCATACATCTGAGCAATCGCTACACCCCAACCAGATGGCCCAGTTGGATAGTTATCAGATACGCCAATTCCAGAATTCATGTCCAGCAAATCTTTGATCGTAACCTGATCAAAAGAGGAGTCTGCCTTGAACTCTGGCAAAATTGATACGAAAGTATTGCTCTCTTTAATTTTTCCTTCATCAATTAACTGGCCAATAACAAGTGAGGTCATTGTTTTTGCAACCGAGTAAGAGGGCAATACGGTCGATTCTGTCTTGCCGTTGAAATACTTCTCGTAAGTAATTTTCCCGCCACGAATAACCAAGAAAGCATTGGTCTGGGTGTTTGCTAAGAATTCATCGAATGAAATCTTTACTCCGCCCCAAGTGACTTCAGAAATCACTTCTGGAGTTCCTACCTGCCAAGCGCTATTTGCACTCGGTGCCGCATTAATTATGTGAAATGGCATTAAGTCAGGGGTCTTAGAAGCTGGGGCTAAACCTAATTTGATTGCCGCGATTGGCTCTGGATACCTAATCGCTTTGGTTAATCCAAAGAGGGCTAAGTAAAGGACTAGGAGAACTACAACGACTCTACGAATTAATTTCAGCACGGCTACAGGGTATCTCCCTATACCCTTAGCCCCATGGATGCAGCGCAAATAGTCGCAGAGCTAGCGCTCACAGCGCGCACAGCTGCACGCACATTATCGACAGCCACTGGCGCGCAACGTAAGGCTGCTTTGTATGCAATTGCTGACGCAATTGAAAAGCGCAGTGATGAAATCCTGCAAGCGAACGCAGAAGATATTGCTCGGGCTATTGCTGAAGATATGCACCCACAAATGCAGGATCGCTTGCTTTTAAATGAATCTCGCGTAAAAGGTATCGCCAACGGAGCAAGATTGGTTGCAGATCTGCCAGATCCACTTGGACAAGTTCTGCGCCATTCCACCCTTCCTAACGGTTTAGATTTAAAACAGATTTCAGTTCCATTTGGTGTTATTGGAATGGTCTATGAAGCTCGTCCAAATGTCACAGTCGATGCAGCAGTGATTCTGCTGATGTCGGGAAACGCCGCGCTTTTGCGAGGCTCATCTACGGCTGCAGCGAGCAATCAAGTTCTCGTCGATGTGATGCGTGATGCGCTATCTACAACGAGGATCTCTCCAGAAGTTATTCAATTAGTGCCATCGAATGACCGAGCAACAGTTAAGGCACTTCTAAATGCGCGGGGCAAAGTTGATCTGGTTATTCCGCGCGGAAGCGCTGCTCTAATTCGAATGGTTGTTGATGAATCTACTGTGCCAACAATCGAAACCGGTGCCGGTGTTTGCCATGTCTATGTCGATGAGTTTGCGGATATTGAAAAGGCTCTACCAATTCTGATTAACTCGAAAACGCATCGTCCTAGCGTTTGCAATGCTGCAGAGACGCTTCTGGTCCACCGCGCAATTGCTCCAACGTTCTTGCCTATGGCGCTTAAAGCTTTATCTGATGCCGGTGTAATTCTGCATAGCGATGCAACCGCTCAAAAAGTTGCTGAGAAATTTGGAATTGCTTCAACGCCAGCCACAGATGCAAATTGGTGCACGGAGTATGGAATTCTTGAAATGAATGTAGGAGTTGTTGATTCGGTCGATGCAGCTGCTGATCACATCGCAAAGTACGGAACCAATCACACAGAGGCAATCGTTACTGAAAAGCAAGAGAACGCAGATCGTTTTATTGCACTCGCAGATTGCGCAGCGGTAATGGTTAATACCTCAACTCGCTTTACTGACGGCGAACAAATGGGTTTCGGCGCAGAAATCGGCATTTCAAATCAGAAACTTCATGCCCGCGGCCCAATGGGCTTAGAGGCGATGACGACCACCACATGGATAGTTACCGGCGACGGGCAGATTCGCTCGTAACGCACTTTCTCATTAAACTTCACACACTATGAGCAGCCTTTCCCGTGATGATGTCGCAAAGCTGGCAAATTTAGCGCGCATTGAGATGACCGAGGACGAACTCGTAAATCTGGCCTCACAATTTGGCAGCATTCTTGATGCTGTAGCTCGAGTACAAGAACTTAATTTGGATGGCGTTAAAGCAACTTCCCATCCGCAACCGCTTGAAAATATTTTCCGCCAAGATGTAGTTCTGCCGAGCCTTTCACCGGATCAGGCCCTTTCGGGTGCACCTGCTCAAGAAGATCAGCGATTCCGAGTCCCACAGATTTTGGGAGAAGCGGAATGATAAATAAAACTGCTGCCGAAATGTCTAACGCACTTGCCAAAGGTGAAGTAACTTCTGTTGCGCTAACTAAGGCGCACCTTGATCGCATCGCTGATGTGGATCCGAAAGTAAAAGCTTTCTTGCATGTAGATAACGAAAACGCTTTAGCTCAAGCTGCCGCAGTAGATGCTGATCGTGCTGCAGGTAAAGCGCTAGGTCCTTTAGCGGGTGTACCGCTGGCGCTAAAAGATGTGCTTGCTCAAAAAGGTGTTCCAACAACTGCTGGCTCAAAAATATTGCAAGGCTGGAAGCCACCTTATGACTCAACAGTGGTTGCTAAGTTAAAAGCTGCCGGTGTCGTAATTCTTGGTAAAACAAATATGGATGAATTTGCAATGGGTTCATCAACTGAGAATTCAGGTTACGGACCAACATTTAATCCTTGGGATTTAACCCGCACCCCAGGTGGATCAAGCGGTGGATCAGCTGCTGCGGTCAGTGCTTTCCAAGCGCCGATTGCAATTGGTTCGGATACTGGCGGTTCAATTCGCCAACCTGCTGCGCTAACCGGAATTGTCGGAGTTCGTCCAACTTATGGCGCGGTCTCTCGTTACGGACTAATCGCTTATTCATCAAGTTTGGATCAGGCCGGACCTTTTGGCCGCACCGTTTTAGATACAGCGATGCTGCATGAAGTTATCTCGGGCCACGACCCTAAAGATGCAACAAGTATCAACGCACCAGTTCCGGCAGTTGTTGCTGCAGCAAAATCCGGAAATGTTAAAGGTTTGAAAATTGGTGTCATTAAGCAGTTGCAGGGCAGCGGTTATCAAACTGGAGTCCTGGCACGATTTAATGAGTCGTTAGAAATCCTTGCGTCCCTTGGTGCCGAAATTGTCGAAGTAGATTGTCCAAGTTTCGAATTTGCACTTGCTGCTTATTATTTGATTGCACCGTCAGAATGCTCTTCCAATTTAGCTCGTTTTGATGCCATGCGTTATGGCTTGCGCACCGGCGATGTTGATGGTGCATCTGCAGAATCAGTTATGAATTCAACCCGTGAATCAGGATTTGGTCGCGAAGTTAAGCGCCGAATTATTTTGGGAACTTATGCGCTTTCATCTGGTTACTACGATGCGTATTACGGCAGCGCTCAAAAGATCCGCACTTTAATTATTGAAGATTACAAGAAGGCATTTACGCAAGCAGATGTGTTGGTCTCACCAACTTCACCGATTACCGCTTTTAAAATTGGCGAAAAATCTGAAGATCCAATCGCTATGTATTTAGCGGATGTAGCAACTATTCCAGTTAACTTGGCGGGAATTTGTGGAATGAGTTTGCCGGCTGGTTTAGCTGATGAAGATAATCTGCCTGTTGGCTTCCAGATCATGGCACCTGCGATGCAGGATCAACGACTTTATCAAGTTGGTGCTGCACTTGAAGCTGCGTTGGTTACTAAATGGGGCGGACACTTGATTTCGAAAGCTCCTGCTTTGGGAGGTGCCAAGTAATGGCTCTTTCATACGATGATGTAATCGCGAAGTACGAACCAGTACTCGGTCTAGAAGTACACGTGGAGTTAAATACCGAATCAAAAATGTTTTGTTCTTGCAGCACGACATTTGGCGGGGAACCAAACACTCAAACCTGCCCGGTCTGTTTGGCGTTGCCAGGTGCGCTGCCTGTTGTAAATGCAAAGGCGATCGAGTCATCAATTCTTATCGGCTTGGCCCTGAACTGTAAAATCGCGCCGTATAGCCGATTCTCACGTAAGAACTATTTCTATCCAGATATGCCGAAGAATTTCCAGATCTCGCAATATGACGAGCCAATCTGCTTCGATGGTTATGTCGATGTCGAAATCGAAACGGAAGAAGGCCCAAAACAGTTCCGTATTGAAATTGAACGTGTACACATGGAAGAAGACACCGGAAAATCTCTGCACGTTGGTGGAGCAACCGGGCGAATCCACGGCGCTGAATATTCTCTCCTTGATTACAACCGTGCGGGTATACCGCTTGTGGAAATTGTTACGAAAATTGTGCCCGGAACTGGCAAGTATGCACCTGAAGTAGCGAAGGCATATGTTGCAGAACTTCGCGATATTTTGCGCGGACTAAAAGTTTCAGATGTAAAGATGGAGCAAGGTTCACTACGTTGCGATGCCAACGTTTCCTTGCGTTTAATCGGTTCTGGTGTTTTGGGAACTCGATCAGAAACAAAGAACGTTAACTCGCTCCGTTCAGTAGAGCGGGCTATCCGCGGTGAAATGATTCGTCATGCTGAACTTCTAAATGATGGTCAAAAAGTTAAGCAAGAGACCCGCCACTTCCAAGAAGAGACCGGACTTACTCGTTCTGGTCGTTCGAAAGAACAGGCTGAGGATTACCGTTACTTCCCAGAACCTGATTTAGTTCCTGTCGCACCTGCAGCAACTTGGATCGAAGAACTGCGCGCGCAGCTGCCCGAACGTCCTTCACTTCGTCGCAAGCGCCTTAAAGAACAGTGGGCAGTTCCAGATAAAGAGATGGCCGCGATGATTAACGCCGATGTACTAGATATTGTTGAAGAAACCGTTCTGCTCGGTTCTGATCCAACTAAGGCGCGCACCTGGTGGCTCGGTGAAATTTCTCGTCTTGCAAATGAAAAAGATCTTGCCATCGCTGATCTTTCAATAACGCCTAAAGATGTTGCAGATATCGTTGCCTTAATTGCGGCCGGAGAACTTACCGATAAGTTGGCACGCCAAGTTGTGGAAGGCGTTATCGCTGGTGAAGGCAATCCTGCCGAAGTTGTTGCAAAGCGTGGAATCAAAGTTGTAAATGATGACGGTGCGCTAATGGCAGCCATCGAAAAAGTTTGTGCCGAACAATCAGAAACTGCCGACAAGGTACGTAATGGACACATTCCAGCAGCGGGCGCGCTAATTGGAGCAGTCATGAAAGAGACAAAGGGCCAAGCAGATGCTGCCCGAGTTCGAGAGCTTCTACTTGGCCACTTAGGTCAAGCCACTAACTAATTTCTTAGTTAATTAATGCATTCCTGCACCTTCTGTTTCAACCAGTGATTCTTTCCCGATGTTAATGAAGAAGAAGAGCACCACTGCTCCCGCAAATAACAACACCGCGCTGAACTTAAATGCCACAGTGAATCCATGGGTCATCGCAAATGATGAAACTCGATCACCAAGTTGCGTGTTTGCTGCAGCGTAAGTAGCTGTAGCGGTTGCAGCAACTGTATTTAGTAGCGCCGTTCCCAATGAGCCTCCGATTTGCTGGGAAGTATTTAACATCGCACTTGCCACACCTGTGTCATGCGAAGAGACGCCATGAAGCGAGGTAGAAGTAAGCGGGATAAATACCAAAGCCATACCGCTGGACATGATCAGCAGTGATGGCAGAACATGGGTTACATATGAAGTTTCAGGCGTGATTCGGGTCAACATCAAAAGCCCAATGCCAGCGAAGATCAATCCAGGAACCATGAGAAGTCTTGGTCCAAACTTTGGCAACAGTTGTGATGCAATTCCCGCAAAGACAATGATTCCGGCGGTAAATGGCAAGAATGCAAAACCTGAACGAAGTGGTGAGTATCCAAGAATTACTTGTAGATAAAGTCCGAGGAATAGGAACATAGAAAAGAGGCCCGCACCGACAACGAGTGAGCCAAGATATGAACCACCACGGTTGCGTTCTGTTACGACGCGAAGCGGCATTAGCGGGTTAGCAACTTTCATTTCAATTACTACAAAAATTACTAAGAGAACCGCGGCAGCAACAAGGAATGAAATAGTTGTCGACGATGACCAACCCTTAGTCGCTGCTTCGTTGAATCCATAAGTCAGAGAGAAGAGTCCGGCAGTTGCAGTGATTACGCCGGGAATGTCATAAGTGTTATCACCTTGTGCTTTGGATTC
>CANGVO010000030.1 GCA_947457445.1 Actinomycetota bacterium
GCCCCATAGCTCAGTTGGTAGAGCGCCGAACTGTTAATTCGGATGTCCCTGGATCGAGGCCAGGTGGGGCAGCCAGCACGATATTTATAGTTCAAGGGTCTAAATTTCACTTATGAACCTCAAACAATCCTGGCGTAATCAATTGTGGCCGCTACGAGTAATGCGAGTTTGGCTCGGCGCTACTTGGATTTACGCCGGTTGGGATAAAGCAAGTGATCCAGGATTTCTAAAAGCTGGTTCATCAACATTTATAGGCGGACAACTTTCTGCGTACGCCCAAAGTTCTCCGGTTGGTTTTGCAATAAATAAGATGTTGGAACATTCAACTCAAATTGGCATTTTCGTAATGATTGCGGAATTCGCAATTGGATTTGCGACTCTGCTTTGGATCGCCCCAACCTGGGCAGCGTTTGGTGGCTTTGCTATGTCACTTAGTTTGTGGCTGGCCAGCAGTTGGCATGTAAAACCATATTTCTTAGCTAGCGATTCTGCATACACAATTTTGTGGCTTGTTTACTTCTTATTCCTATACGGTTCAAGACGAAAGAGCAACGTTTCACTTGATCGCCGTGGGTTTATCCGCATCAGTGGTGTGGCGGCTCTTGCGATCGCTGCTGCTGGACTTGGAAAATTAATTCCAAAATCGGAAGTCAAAGCACCTGCTGCTTCTGGATCAAAAAAGATTATTAAAGAGGTAGCACTTAAAGTTGGCGACACCCACAATTTCGTATCGAAGGCCGGAACGCCTGCAGTTTTGTTTAAAACCAAGACTGGCGTATTCGCTTACTCCGCAGTTTGCACCCACGAAGGTTGCACCGTTCAGTACAACTCAGCATCAAAGCATCTGCAATGCGGCTGTCATGGAGCGGTATTTGATCCTGCAAATGAGGCAAAAGTTTTAGGCGGACCGACAAATACCCCGCTTGCCAAGATCAAGGTGGCTACAGAAGGTGCTTGGATCGTAGAAGCCTAATAAACTTTTAAAACAGATCACAGGAAACTTTAAGTAAGAAGAGGCATCATCAGACCATGAACCTAAAGAGCACACCTATGAAGGTAACCATCGCATTTGTTACTGGCGTAATTATTGCTGGCGGAGTAGCGACAGCAGCCACGAATTCAACAGTTAGCAGCGTTACCGTCTGTGCAGATAACCGCACGCAGGCTCTTACTTTGGCTAAGTCAGGCACATGTACCGCGAATAAAACTGCGATAGAAATTGGCAGCAATTCAATCAATGCCAAGTCAATCTCCGCGTTAGTTACACCTTCTGTGGTTTCGATATCAGTTAAGACTGCTAATGGCGGTGGAACCGGTTCTGGTTCAATCTATAAAACCAGTGGAACTTCAAGCTACATAATTACAAATAATCACGTTGTTGAAAGCGCCGTCTCATCGGGGTCAATCACGGTCGAATTTGCTGATGGCTCAGAGATTGCCGCAACAATTGTCGGACGAGATCGCATGTATGACATTGCTGTATTACAAGTTAAGAAAGGCAACCTGCCTGCAATTGCACTGGGAGACTCTTCAAAGATCAGCGTTGGCGATGAAGTTCTTGCTATTGGTTCACCTCTGGGATTGGCAAATACTGTTACACAAGGAATTATCTCGGCTCTGAATCGTCCTGTTACAGCGGGTACAACTGATTCAACTTCTTATGTAAATGCAATTCAGACTGATGCTGCGATTAATCCTGGTAATTCAGGCGGTGCACTAGTTGATGCGCAAGGTCGAATTATCGGAGTTAACTCTGCAATTGCCACGCTAACTTCTGGTGGAACCAGTGGAAGTATCGGACTTGGTTTCTCAATTCCAATTAACGAAGCTAAACGTGTTATCGATGAAATTATCGCAACCGGTAAATCAACACGACCAGTGATGGGCGTTGTCTTTGATGATGTAACGGCGGAAACTCAAGCAAAGATCATTCAGTTAACAAGTGGTGAAGGCGCAGAAAAGGCTGGCGTTCTGGTTGGCTCAATTATTAAATCAATCGATGGCGTTAAAATCTCAAATCGTGATGCAGCCATCGTAAAGATTCGCTCTTATGCCCCTGGTTCAGTGATAACAGTTGTCATGACGTTGCCTGATGGCTCGACCAAGACTTACAAGATCACATTAGGTACCGCTCCAGCGGTGTAATGGATCAAATACAAGTGATGAGGTAGCGTTCTACCCATGGCGCTATTTCGTTTACATGTATCCCTACCTGATCGTCCTGGTTCACTGGGACTTTTGGCATCTGCAATTGGCGCGGCAGGGGCTGATATTCGCGGTCTCGTTGTTTTAAAGTCCGAAGATGGCCGGGGATTTGATGAAGTAACTGTTGCGGTTCCAGGAACAGATCCATCCGATTTGGTCGAAGTACTTGGCTCTATCGGGGGCGTAGAAGTTATTTCTGTAACACCAATTGATTAATCTATTGATTAACTAGTAATTCGCGCTCCCGCGCTGGGCAGCGAAGTGAAGAACCTTGGCTCCTTAAATCCAGAAGCCTTAAACGCAGCAGCAATTGCTTGCTTTGCTTGATTTATATCTTCAATTTTAAACAATGCGATTGCGCTTCCGCCGAAGCCTCCGCCAATCATCCGTCCGCCTAGTGACTTATTGGCCAACGATGCATCTACAGCCAAATCGAGTTCTGAACAAGAGATCTCGAATAAATCACGTAAAGAAGCATGCGACTTGGTAAGAATATTTCCGACAGTGACGAAATCATTATTCTTAAGGCGATCCACGCATTCGTGAACTCGAGCAATGTCATTGACTATATGTTCTGCGCGCATGTATTCAAGTTCAGATAATTTGGAACGTGAGTCTTCTAATTGCGAAATTGAACAATCGCGAAGCGCCTTAATTCCTAATTTGGCGGCAGCTGATTCACACGATGCGCGTCTTTCGGCATATCCACCATCGACTAAGGCGTGATGCGCGCGCGTGTCAATTATCAATAGTTCCAAACCGGCGCTGGCTAAATCTAGTGGGATCTGTTCGGTACTTAGATCTCGGCAATCTAGTAAAAGTGCGCTGCCCGCTTGTGCCATAAGCGAGACCGATTGGTCCATGATTCCGCACGGCATTCCGACATATTCATTCTCGGCGCGTTGTGCCAACTTTGCCAACTGGGCCAACTTTAACTGAGTTTCGAATAGCTCATTTAATCCGAATGCAACCGAGCATTCCAGTGCAGCAGATGAAGACAGTCCAGCGCCAAGTGCAACATGGCCATCGACCAGGATATCTAGACCGCTTGTAATCTTGTCACCAAAAGCCCAGATAACTCCGCATACATAGCGTTCCCATTTACCTGCAGCCGTTGGTTTCAAATCATCAAGAGTGGTCTCAAATATTTCATTGCGACGCTGCACCGAAGCGATTCGGATTTTTCTATCTGGGCGACGGCTTATTGCAGCAAAGGTTCGGTCGCTAATTGCAAAGGGCATTACAAAGCCATCGCAATAATCAACGTGTTCGCCAATTAAATTTACGCGCCCAGGAGCCTCACAAATGATTTCCGGGTTACCTGAAAAGAGTGCCGTGAAGGTATTTGCTAGCGTCATTATTATTAAAGAACTACATCCCGCAATTGACCTGCAGATTGTTCAGGCTTTAGATCCATAATGAAAGCGCCCATTGCAGATTCACTACCTGCTAAATACTTTAATTTTCCGGGTGCCCGGCGAACGCAGGTGATCTGCCAATGAAGTCGAAGTAAATCTCGACCTTCACGAACTGGCGCTTGGTGCCAGGTTGCTATGTAGGCCATTGCGATTCCAAAAACGCCATCGAGTCTGCGCATAATTTCCAAGGCGATTGCCGGAAATGCATCAGATTGCTCGGGGGATAGACCCGCTAGATCTGCAACCGGCTTTAGTGGAGCTACATGAATTTCAAATGGATATCTCGCCGCATACGGGACAAAGGCAACCCATTCTTCGTTCTTAGCGACAATTCGATCGCCATCTTTTAACTCGCGCGCAACAACATCATCGAATAAGACACGACCAGTATTTTCCTTATGTAATTTGGCGACTGCTAACATTTTTTGAACACGTGGCGGCAGATACGAATACGCATAAATCTGACCATGTGGATGAAATAAAGTAACGCCTACTTCTTCGCCGCGATTTTCAAATGGAGCGATGTGATGAATGTATGGTTCAAGTGAGAGTTCACGAACTCGATCAGACCAAGCTTCCAGAAGCACGCGCACGCGTTGCGGAGTTAACTCTGCAAATGAGCCTCCGTGATTATCTGTAAAACAAATTACTTCACATTTGCCTGCTGCAGTTCCGGAATCGGTTTCGGTTCCGACCATATCTGGAGCGGCCCAATCTCCATCAGGTTTGCGCAACGAAGGTGATCGGTTATCAAATACAACGACTTCGTAATTCGAATCAGGAATTTCGGTAAGCAGATCACCATTTGTTGGACAGAGTGGACACAACTCTTTCGGCGGCAAGAAAACTCGACCTTGGCGATGGGCGGCCATTACTACCCATTCATTCACCAACGGATCTAGACGCAATTCACCGATTCCGGGTTGGTCTTCTTGAGGTCGCTGATCTTTTGCTTCGCGAGTTTGACCTTGGGAATCGTAATAACGGATTGTGCGTCCATCGGCCATCGCCAAGTCGCTACGAATTACACCCGCGTTTAAATTCTTGCCCATAATGGTTAACTCTAAGGGTTATCGCCCCGAATTACTTAGTTCTTTATTTGATTTCGGCATCCATCTGTCGTTGGCTTCTTTGTTACCGAAGGAGATGGGGTGGCAGTTGGTTTTTCGCTCTCGCTTGGTTCCGGTGCTGGACCGATCGCGAATTCAATTGGTAATTTGCTTTCAGCGTGGGTTCCGGTGGCGTCAACAAAACCAATATTGCCAGCCCATAAACCAGCCGGTATTCCTTTAATGCTTAGCTTCCATGAGCCGCTAGTTGCGCGAACAACTGTTTGTACCGGTTTTGGATTAATCGGCGTTAAAGAATTAACATAAAAACGAACCGTTCCCGTAACAACTGGGCGACCATCTGGACGGATTACATCTACTTCAAGAGTGACGGGTTTATCTGCGGTAGAGAATTTAATATTTTTATAGGTGAGTGAAGTTGGTTCATTCCTTGGCATTTGATCTGCAACTTCTGGAACCCAACTTCCTTTAATCAGATTTAAGAATGTGGTTGGGGTTCCGCGGAAAACATTTAAGTCCAAGCGAGTGCCTGGAACTCCGTACTTTGGTGCAATTCCACAAGAAGAGTACTGCCAGATAATCCATTGCGATGAACAATTGGCGGTTGTCCAAGAGTGGACGTAACAGCCACCTTCTTTTAGCCCCGGCTGGGCAATTGGATCTGCTGGATCGATTGCATATTGGGCCAGCCAGAGTGGATATTGACGCAATTCATCATCACGCACCATGGCACCTTCAAGAAAACTTGGATAAGAATAAATAATTGGAGTGCGCCCTGTTTTTTCTTTTACAACCTTCAGGAAGGTTTTTGCCCACAAAGTTATCTGTGCTTTCGGAAGATAACGTGAACAAGTTTTACCCGATAAAGCAACACAGTTGTTTTCTAGATCTAGCGCATAAGGAAGATCTCGCTCATTAAACCCACCAAGTGCGCCAATTCGCCATATAACTTTCTGCGCTTGTGTTTGCGCATCAATAACTACTTGTTCATCAGTCTTCACATTTGGCAGAACTGCGTAGTGATAGAAACCTGTGTATAGACCAGCCGCTTGAGCCGCAGAACGATCCATAATTACATATTTCAACGAGAGCGCATCCGCATCATCGCGGGTATCGGATGCTTTAATCATTACAAATCGCATTCCAGCCGCGTACATCTTTGTAAAATCAATCGGAGCGTCATTGGGGTGCTGCCATCTGCTTACATCGGACCCATGTATACGACCGCCGGGTCCAAGTTGATCAACTATCACCATGGATGCGGCATCTGAAATCTCGGCATTTGCTCGAACAGTGATCTCGCGAATATTTGAGTAAATATTTTTATTTCCAATTTTGGCTTTGGCTCGATATTTAACTTTGGCGTCGAGGGCGGTAGCAACGGCAAGCACTTGCCAGGTCCCAACTCGCGCCGTCTTTGTAGAGAATTTTGTATCTTGCCATTTACCATTTAATTGGATTTGAATTGCAACCTTTATTCCAGATTTCGCGGGTTTCAGATTGCCATACAAAGTAACGGTTGGTTCAGAACCACCAGGGGTTTGCTTCAAAGTCATTGTAATTTTAGATGTGGCTGCCTCTGATGAAACGACTTGCAGCGAGAAAATCGCAAGGCTTAAAACTATTAATGAAATAAGACGCTTCATCACAACTCAAAGATCTTTACTTCAATAGATAAAACTTCCGAGATTGAGGATTTCAAAGCACTTTCTAATTTTTCTCGGGTTGGCGAGTACTCATGCCCGCCAGCAAACTTTCGGGCATCTCTGAAATCAAGTGAGAGCACTTGGCCGTCAAAATCGGCAAGACGGGCATCGAAATATGCGATCCAAGCTACTCGATCATGGCTTTCTAAATGATCCAGCACATCATTCCAGCGAGCACGGATTTCGATCAAGGTAAGCGGCGCACTCATGCAGGACACTTTACTGGCTTGCGATATTTAGATCGCGTTAGTGACGCGGTGAGCCGATCCACTTAAAGTACTCACCGGTTAAAACAACTCGTAAGTTGCGAGATCGATCTGGTGTTATTTGCAAATGCTGGGCAATACGAGCCACGATCTGTTCTACAGATTTCTCACTGACATAACGCACTTTAGCTATCTCGGAATTACTTAAACCTCTGGCGAGTAAGCGAAAAGTTTCAATCTGAATATCCGTGAATTCGCTTAAGACCGAGCGGAAAGCATTTTCATGGAGCGATCCATGGCTATCAATCCAAGACATCTTTTTCTTCTCAGTGACAGCGACAATGGAATTTGTGATTGCGTGGCCAACAACTGCTAAATCCGCAACCGATTTTTTGAGAATAACTTGAGAACCGGTTGGAATTTGTTTCTCAGATAATCCAAGTAATCGTAGGTCTGGACATGCAGTCATTAAGACAATGCCCAGTAACGGATTTACTTTGCGAAACTTATTTACTAAAGCCAAAGCCTCTTCGCCCGCAAACTGTAAGTCGATTAAAACTACTTCGGGAGAAAGAAACTTATATAAATTTTCGGCAATCTCTTCGGTATGAGCCTCTGCAACAACATTTACAGATTGCAAACGAAGCGCTGCGCTAAGAGTTGCTAACTCGAATGCGTCATCACTTGCTACAAGAACTGTTGCGGAGTTGGGCACACCTAAAGATAACCCTGTTAAGTGTTACGCGCGTTGTGAAAGAAAAATTATTTTAAATAATGGGGATAACCCTACTTAATTATTTTTCTAATTACTTCTGGAATAAATTCAATAATTGATGTGGCAGAAATAGGGGCATCCTTAGCAGCGGCGATCGCCGCTAAGTTATGAATAAATGCACCAGTGGCTGCGACTTTCGCAAGTTGTTCTGGATCATTTAAAATTGCGATGTAATTTGTAGCAACAAGTGCGCCAATTATTCCCGCTAATACATCACCAGTTCCTGCAGTTGCGAGCCATGCCGTCGCTTTAGGTAGTTCAATTAAATTTTTTTCACTTGCAACATAAGTTGTAGCGCCTTTCAAGAGTACTACTGATCCCAGTAGTTGATTACTTTTGACCGCCCACTTGGCTGGATCAGACTCAATTGCCTCGGTGCTGGCACTTATTCCACGCGTTTTCAGCAACTTCGATAGTTCACCAGCGTGAGGCGTAATCAAAGTTGGTTGAGACAATTTACCTGCCCAATTAAGTGCACCTGCATCCAAAATAGTTGGAACGCTTTGAGCTTTCATCAATGCAAACCAACGATGACGCAGCCAAGTGGAAATATCTTCGTATTTTTTCTCGCTAATTCCAGAACCAGATATCCATGCATCAACTTTTCCTGGCTGGACGAGAGCTTCCGGAGTTGAGTGAAGTACGAGATGAGCCAATCCAGATGAACTATGAAAGCGAAGTACGCCTAGCCCTGTTGCAAAGGCTGCGCGCGAAGTCAAGACTGCAGCACCTGGGTACTTCGCCGAGCCAGTAATCATCCCCAGGGATCCACGTGAATACTTATGATCTAGATCGCTTGGGATAACGATGCACTTCTTGGCATCTCTGGCTGTCCATTTTTGGCTTTTCATAACTCTCATCGTACGCCTTATTGGAGATAACTAATTTTGCAAGTATTGTCTCCGACATGGACAAAGTACGCTGGGGATTTATAGGTGCAGGTTACATAGCAAAGTTGGCGCTCTATCCAGCGCTACTAAATTCAAATGATGGTGAAATTTACGCAGTTGGCTCAAAAGATGTCGAACGTGGAAAGTCGCTTTCTCCTTCAGGTTTGGTTTACACAGATTATGACGAACTACTTGCAGATCCTAAAGTTGAAGCAATTTATATCTCACTCCCAAATTCACTTCATATCGAATGGTCAATCAAAGCAATGCGTGCAGGTAAGCATGTACTTTGTGAAAAACCGGCGGCAATGAACGTTGCACAATTAAAAGAAGCGATTGCTGTTGCAAACGAAACCGGACTTATTTTCATGGAGGCAAGTTGGAATCGTTGGCACCCGCGCACAATTCGTTTAAAGCAAATCGTTGATTCAGGTTTGATTGGTGAAGTAAAGGATATCCGCAGCGCATTTACCTACGACGGGCTTGATCCAAGCAATATTCGCGCTATTCACGAACTCGGCGGAGGTGGCCTTTACGACCTTGGTCCTTATTCTGTCGCAGCGCCTATTTGGTTGATGGATTTTGCACCTGTAACCAACATTGCAACAAAAGTTAAGTGGCACCCAGGCGGTTGCGATGAAACTGTTACAACATCATTTGATATCGGTGGCGCGCGCGCCGAGGCACTTACCTCTATGAACACTCCGAATACACTCTATTTTGATGTGATTGGCACAAAGGGCCGCGTTTCATTAACTGGCAACGATGCTTTCAATTCACACAACAAGGCCAGCACTCTTGAAATCGAAGTTGATGGAAAAGTTACTGTCGAGAACTTTGCTGCTTGCGATCCTTATCAACTAATGGCCGATTCCATGTCGCGCCGAATTCGCGGGGGAGAGGGATGGCTAATGCCTCATTCTGATTCAATCGCATTTGCCGAAGTCTTTGACCGAGCATTTACAGTTATGGGACGCCCTTAACTCTAGGTAAATTCTTGTTATTTGAGACATTCCGAGGTGGCGACTTTTCCCTCGTTGGATAGTCTTGCCTAAGCAACTTACTTTTGGAGGACGCCATGGAAGACACTGCAAAATGCCCTTACACCGGTGCAAAATTAGCCGATGAAGGAAAGTACAACCGTGACTGGTGGCCAAACCAACTAGACCTAAAAATTTTGCACGGCAATTCTCCGCAAGCTGACCCAATGGATGAGAAGTTTAATTACGCCAAAGAATTTAAATCACTAGATCTAAAAGCGCTAACGCGCGATATTGAGAAATTAATGACTACATCACAAGAGTGGTGGCCGGCAGATTA
>CANGVO010000031.1 GCA_947457445.1 Actinomycetota bacterium
CGACATGCTGGACATGAAGCATGGTTTGTCTTGGTAAACGCTCCGCGCCATGATTCATCGGGTGTTGATGGTTTTAATTGGAACGATAAAGACTTTAATCAACGATATGCCATGAAAATTATTGACTCTTTGGAGGCGCGTGGCATTTCAATTCGTGAACGTTTAGAGATTCTGGAAGTTCGAACTCCCGCAGATTTGGAAAGAACTGTCATGGCGCCGGGCGGTGCTATTTATGGAACTTCAAGTAATGGCGCGCGCTCTGCCTTTATGCGAGCCAAGAACCGTTCGCCGCTTCAAGGTTTGTATTGCGTTGGCGGCTCCGCCCATCCCGGTGGAGGGTTGCCGCTTGTTGGATTAAGCGCCGAGATTGTTGCGCAAGCGATTGTAGGCAAAGCGAGCCACTAGATAAAAACTCCAAAGCTGTAAAACACATAGAACAGTAGAAACTGCAACCACTAAATCTAAACCAATTGCATATGCAACTAGTTCAATAAAAATAAAACTAGCCCGCACCGGTCGTTCGGCCGGAGTTACTACTCCGACATCACTTATTCCTAAGCCACCAAGACGAGCTCGTGCGTATTCTTGAGTTGAAGCGATTACGTATGTAGCTAAAACAATCCATGCAGGTGCGCCAATTCGGTATGCCACATAAAACCAGAGCGCTTCGCTGATTCGATCGGCACTTGAATCCAAAATCGCTCCGAATGAACTACTTCGATTTTGATAAATAGCCACGCTGCCATCAATACCGTCCGCATATAAAGATAAAACTAAAAGAGGAATCGTCCACAGAGATAGCGGATTTAGCGCCATGACAATCGCAAGAATTATTCCAAGCAGAGTCAAGAAATTGGGAGTTATTCGTAGTGCTGTCATGAACTTAGCCGACCGGTAAGAAATATTTAGCCAGGCTTTCACAATCCCTTTGATTTCAGCGTTGCCGTGAAGCAGGCTCCATTTGGCAAAGAAATCAGACTTGTTCATGACCTTTTCTTATCTTTTATTTGCGCAAAAATCTCGCGCGTTGCCGACGATGTATTCATTGTATAGAAATGCAGGCCAGGTACACCTGCCGTCAATAAATCTTCACAAAGTTCGGTAGCAATCTCAACACCTAATTTTCGGACATCTTCTGGGGAATCTTTAAGAGCCGTAAATCTTTCTCGCATTGGTGCAGGAATCGGAACTCCACTTAATTCAGCCATACGATTTAATTGATTCACATTTGTTACTGGCAAAATTCCAGCAATGATTGGTAAATTAGAGCCGCGTTTGGCTAATCGATCAACGAGCGCTTTCCATTTATCTGCTTCAAAGAAGAACTGGGTGGTCGCAAATGCTGCGCCCGCTTTTTCTTTACGAAGTAAAACTTCAATATCTTGGTCTAGATTTAAACCAGAGGCAGGGTGCCCATCTGGAAAAGCCGCGACACCTATTGTGAATCCACCGACTTCGGCTGCAAGAGTTACTAACTCATCTGCATGATTTAACCCGCCTGGCGTTGGTGTCCATGGTGCACGTGGACCACCAGTTGGATCACCGCGGAGCGCCAATATGTTGTGAATGCCGGCTGACTTATAGCGAGCTAAAATTTCAATTAACTCTTCGCGAGTGGAGCCAACACAAGTTAAGTGAGCGACCACAGGCAATTTTGTATGTTCGGTAATTTCGGATGTGATTCGTATGGTGCGGTCGCGTGTAGACCCACCTGCTCCATAAGTAACAGAAATGAAATCCGGGGCAATGGGTTCAAGCGCACTTATTGCGCTCCAAAGGCGATCTTCGCCCTCCTGATCCTTCGGCGGGAAGAACTCAAAGGAGTATGTGACGCTCTCGCCAATTCCAGTCATGCGCATCTCCATGTGGTCAGGGTACCGTTGCGCCGTGGTTAATGATGCGCGTGGCACGCTCCTTCAAGTTCGTCAGCAGGTTCAAACCGAACTGACCTCGTACTTAACATTGCAACGCGAATACCTAAGTGGCATCGGCTCCGAATTGATACCTGTATGCGATGCCCTCGAATCTTTCTTACTCGAAGGTGGAAAGCGGCTTCGCCCACTATTTGCATATGCCGGGTTCGCCGCAACAGGCAAGGTTGCAACACCTGCTGATATCCGCGCATTTACAAGTTTGGAATTATTGCAAGCTTGCGCGCTAATCCACGATGACTTAATGGATCGCTCCGATACTCGTCGTGGAAAACCGGCAATACATCGCCACTTTGAGAATTTACATCAAAGTCAAACCATGAACGGATTAGCAGATCAGTTTGGTGAAGCCGCTGCAGTTCTGCTTGGTGATCTTGCTTTAGTTTGGTCAGATCATTTACTTCATACTTCAGGTGTCTCTGATTCAGCACTTTTATCTGCGCTTTCGGTTCACGATGAAATGCGCATCGAACTTATGGCTGGGCAATATTTAGATGTTCGCGAAGCCGGCGAAAAGACTCCTAGCGTTGATCGCTCTTTGCGCATCGCACGGTATAAATCTGGGAAATATACAATCGAGCGACCACTTCATTTGGGTGCATCACTTGCGGTTATTGATCGCGCCGAGAGATCGCAGCTGATAAATGTTCTCAGTGCATACGGTCTGCCACTTGGTGAAGCTTTTCAGCTTCGAGATGACTTGCTCGGAATCTTCGGTGATCCATCGGTAACCGGCAAACCAGCAGGTGACGACATTCGCGAGGGCAAGCGCACCGTGCTAATGGCTATGACTCTCGAGCGCGCAGATCAGTCCTCCTCTCAGATAATCACCGCAGCGCTCGGGCGAGAAGATTTGACCACCGATCAAATTGAAGAGATTCGCGCACTGATCATCGCTACAGGAGCGGTCAAAGATGTCGAAGATCTCATCGAAGGGCTGCTTTCCAACGCGCTAACTGCGGCAAACTCTGCTGAAATTGCTCCTTCAGCACGCGAGTTATTAATCGAACTCGCAACAACAGCAACGCGTAGGAGTCACTAAATGCCAGCAAAAGTTAAGGGACCAACCGATCATGTTGTCGTCGTTGGTGCAGGTCTTGCTGGATTAAGCGCCGCACTTCGTCTGGCAGGTGCTGGTCGCAAAGTAACTGTCATCGAACGCGAAAGTGTTCCTGGTGGGCGAAATGGTCTTCTGGAAAAAGATGGATACTCATTTGATACAGGACCTTCCGTTTTGACTATGCCTTCTCTAATTCAAGATGCCTTTAGCTGCGTCGGCGAAGATATGAAAGATTGGCTAGAACTTTCACCACTTAAACCCCTCTACCGCGCTTTTTATCATGACGGTTCACAGATCGATGTACACGCAAATACAGCAGAGATGGAAGAGGAAATTCGTCGTACAGTAAGTGCCGAAGAAGCGCTGGGCTATCGCAATTATGTTGATTTTGTTACCAAGTTATATAAGTACGAGATGAACGACTTTATCGATCGCAATATTGATTCACCACTTAACTTGCTAACCCCTAACTTGGCCCGTCTAATCGCACTTGGTGGGTTTAGACGTCTTTCACCTAAGGTAAATCAGTTCCTTAAAGATCCGCGACTACAAAAGGTTTACTCCTTCCAAGCAATGTATGCCGGAGTAAGTCCGCAACAAGCGTTAGCAATTTACGCTGTGATCGCCTATATGGATTCAGTAAATGGTGTTTTCTTCCCTAAGGGTGGCATGCACGCGGTTCCGCGAGCACTTGCTGCTGCGGCGCAAAAGCACGGAGTAACATTCAAATACAACACAACTATTACGCGTTTAGAAGTCGAAAATTCACGCGCCAAGGCGGTTATCACCGATACTGGTGAGCGAATCGCGTGTGATGTTGTGGTGATGAATCCAGATTTGCCAGTTGTTTGGCGCGATTTGCTCGGCAAGACTCCTTTATCTATCAAGCGCCTAAAGTATTCACCATCTTGTGCCACCTTGTTGGTCGGTTCTTCCAAGAAATATGATCATGTAGCCCACCACAACATCCACTTTGGTAAGTCATGGGATGGCGTATTTGATGAATTAATTAAGAAGAAGACTTTAATGTCTGATCCATCCGTGTTGGTAACAATTCCAACAAAAGATGATGAAGCACTTGCACCAGCGGGTAAGGAGAGTTACTACATCCTCTATCCGACTCCCAACTTAGATGCCGATATTGATTGGAAAACACAAGCTCGTCCATACCGTGATCACATGATTAAGACGCTTGAGGATCGTGGTTACACCGGCTTCGGAGATTCTATTGAGACTGAAGTTATGACAACACCGCTTGATTGGCAGGCACAAGGCATGGAACGTGGCGCACCATTTGCAAGTGCGCACACCTTCTTCCAAACCGGTCCGTTCCGCCCAAGAAATATTGCAGCAGGTTTTGAAAATGTTGTTTTTGCTGGATCTGGAACACAACCTGGTGTTGGCGTTCCGATGGTATTGATTTCAGGCCGCCTAGCGGCAGAACGAATCGTGGGTCCGGTTAAGTAAGTGAGCGAACTTAACGCTGCAGGAATTCATGATCCAGAGCTTCGCGCTTCATATGCAGAATGCAAAAGGCTTAATTCGCTCCACGGCAAAACTTATTATTTAGCAACTTTGTTACTGCCAGCCGCTAAGCGTCCATTTGTCCACGCACTTTACGGTTTTGCCCGATATGCAGATGAAATTGTTGATGACTTGTCTTCAACTCTCTCCCCCGAAGAAAAAGCAAAGGTCCTACGCGATTGGAGCGCTGAAGTTCTTGCCGGGCTTAAATCAGGAAAAACTAGCGATGCCGTTGGTAAGGCGCTGATTGATACCGTTAAACGCTTTGATATTCCACATCAACACTTTGTTGATTTCTTGCATTCAATGGAAATGGATTTAACTGTTACCGAATACAAGACTTTTGAAGACTTGTACGAATACGTTTATGGGTCGGCAGCGGTAATTGGATTGGAAATGGTGCCGATTCTGGGTGGGGACACCGTCAATTCCTTATCGGCAGCTAAAGACCTTGGCGTTGCCTTTCAACTAGCCAATTTCATACGTGATGTGGCCGAAGATCTAGATCGTGGTCGCATCTACTTACCAATTGAAGAATTAGCTGAGCACGGCGTGACTCCAGAGATGTTGCGTGCGCGAGTGCTTACACCGCAAATAATCAGCGCACTCAAATTTCAGATCGCACGAGTCCGTCAATTACAGAAGTCCGCAGAACCAGGGATCGCACTTTTAGATAAAACCAGCCAGCCATGCATTCGTGCTGCGAGCGAGTTGTATTGCGGAATCGTTGATGAAGTAGAAAAAATTGGATACGACATATTTAACAAGCGGGCCAAAACATCGAATGCGCGACGGGCCCGTGTCGCAGGTCGCGCCTATATAGACGCAGTTTTGGCACGCATCGGCTAAAGTATTTCTTGCGGGAGCCAGTAATTCGGCTGAGAGGATCTGAGATTCAGATCGACCGCTAGACCCGTCCGGTAATGCGGACGTGGAAAGGTTTAAAAATGCCATCAATTTACAATTTTCTTTCTAACAATGTGGCCACAATCCTGGGTTATGACCTGAGCTATCTTGAATTATTAGCAGTCGTAACTTCATTCATCGGAGTTGCACTTGGTATTTCAGGTAAGCGTATTACGTGGCCATGGTGGGCCATTAGTTCGGTGCTCTATGGAATTTTATTTATTCAATGGGAGCTCTACGCAAGTGCTGCATTACAGATAGTTTTTATCGCAGCTGCAATCTTGGGATGGTTTGGTTGGGAGCCAACAGGTGCTCGACCAGGTGCGCTGACACATACTCATCGCGCTTTGATCGTTATTGCAATAGTCGCAGCAACTCTAGCGCTAGCGCCTGTTCTTAAATCTATGGGAGCGGCATCCACATACGCCGACGCTATTCTCTTCTTTGGAAGTTTGAGTGCACAAATTCTTATGGTTTATGAAAAATATGAAAACTGGGTTTTATGGCTAGTTGTCGATGCCGGGTATGTTGCACTCTATGCATCTCAAGACTTGCCTTTCACAACCTTGCTTTATGCTGCATTTACAGTGTTAGCTGCTATGGGATGGAGTAGATGGTATGGAGCTCATCGCAGCGCTACAAGATCTCTGTAGTCAAAAGAACCATCCGATCATTGCGATAGATGGACCTGCCGGTGCAGGGAAAACAACTTTGGCGCATGAAATATTCTTAGCTCTTTCTCCAAAAATGTCCGTAAATGTCATTCACATGGATGATTTATACGATGGATGGGATAACGCTTTGACAGAAGACTTAACCCAGATCTTAAAATATCTTGTTCTTAAGCATCAAAGCCAAGAGCCTGCGAACTTGGCGAGATATAACTGGGCCACAAATAGCTTTGATGCAAATGAAGTAGTTACACCTTCGGATCTATTGGTCCTAGAAGGCGTTGGAAGCGGCGATAAATCACTTCAAGATCAATTCGCAGCCTTGATTTGGATAGATATTGACCCCGAAATCGGTGTGAAGCGGGTTATCGAACGTGATGGCCCAGGGGTATCAATTCAAATGCAAAAGTGGCTTGGCACACAGCAACAATATTTCTCTCAACACTCAACGCGTGAAAAGGCAGATTTCATTTTAACTACATAAAATTGCAGATATGTCTGACTTAACTGGCGAACTAATTGATGGTCGATATCAGCTCATCCGCCAGATGGCCTCTGGTGGCATGGCCACGATTTATGAAGCGGTAGACACAAGGTTAGATCGTAAAGTCGCAGTCAAGATCATGCATCCCCATCTTGCTCAAGACGAACAGTTCGTTGAAAGGTTTATCAGAGAAGCAAAAGCCTCAGCCGCCCTTTCGCATCCAAATATCGTCTCGGTGCAAGATCAAGGGTGGAATCAGAATGGCACGCCAGCGGTTTTCCTAGTTATGGAATTGGTTGAAGGACATACGCTTCGCGAATATTTGAACGAACAAGGCGCCCTATCGGTTGCAAACGGAATTCAATTCTTGCTACCGGTTTTAAGTGCACTTTCTGCTGCTCACAAATTAGGAATCGTGCACCGAGATATCAAGCCAGATAACATTTTAATTTCCAAAGAAGGTCGGATAAAGATCGCTGATTTTGGATTAGCAAAAGGTCCTCTACTCGGAACAACTATGACCGCCGAATCCAGCATAGTTTTAGGTAGCGTTTCATACCTCTCCCCCGAACAAGTCCAACGCGGTATCGCTGATGCGCGTAGCGATGTTTACTCTGCGGCAATAACAGCCTTTGAAATCTTTACCGGTGAGAAACCATTTTCTGGTGATGAACCGATCCAGATTGCATACATGCATGTGAACGAGCGAGTACCACTGATGAGTACAAAGCGCTCTGAAATTCCGCCCGAGTTAGACCAGTTGATTCATCGGGCAACGAATTCTGATCCAGATTCTCGTCCCAGAGATGCCGGCGAATTCCATCGTGCACTTACTGTGATTGCGCAAGCCCTGGATCCCAACCAACGACAATTAAGTCTGGAATTAGATATACCAATTGCTCCGATGCGCCCTGCATCTAAAAAACCTAGCCGTCGCGAAAGAGCGCGAATCGAAAAGGAAAAAACTGTGGCCCTAAGTAAACGTGAAAACACCGAAGAGAATTCTAAAAAGGAATTAAAAGAGAGCACAGCGCAGATTCGCAAACGTAAAAAGGTAAGCAAGCGCGTTCGCCGTAATCGCTACATCGCTGCAAGTTTGGCAATCGCGCTTGGCATATTTGGTTGGTATGTACTTGTCGGCCCTGGATCCAAAGTTGTCGTCCCATCTATTGTTGGTGCGACCGAAAAAGAAGCTCTAAACGCCCTTACTCCACTGGGATTAACCTTGGTGATTTCTGAAAAACGTTTTGATGAAGAAATTTCAGATGGGCAGATTATTGAATCTAACCCAGCGGGAGGCGGGAAAGTTGATGCTGGCGGTCAAGTTAAAGCGATAATCTCCAAAGGACCAGAGCGTTATCTAATTCCAGCACTAGCGGGATTAACACCAGAGGCTGCTGTTAATTTACTTGCAAAATCTCCGATTAAAGTTGGCGAATTGACCGAAGTCTTTAATGATCAAACTCCAAAGGGGTTTGTTATCTCGTCTTCACCCGCAGCCGGCGAAAAAGTAAAACGCGATGCAGTAATTGATCTATTGATAAGTAAGGGCATCGAAACTATTGACGTCACCTCTTACGTAGGTAAGTCTGCGGATCAAGCCCTGAATGAGTTAACGGATGGTGGATTCGATGTAACCACCATTGATCAATTTAGTGAAAACGTCTTGGCCGGCGCTGTCATATCCCAAGTACCCTCTGGCGGCGCTCCTCTTGCTAAGGGCTCAAAGATTACGCTGACAATTTCTAAGGGATCACAATATGTATTCATCCCAAATGTCTTTTCGCTAAACGAAGCCAAAGCTCGTGCCGCTCTAACTGATCTAGAACTGAAAGTTATTGTCAAGAAAATTGGCGTCAAGAAGGTGAAGGCGGTAACAAATATCTCGCCAAAGGTCGGCACAAAGGTTAAACGTGGCAGTACGGTAACGATCACAGTAGGGTAGGCAAATGCCTAAAACATCACCGCGCATCGGCGCGCATACGCCGACAACTGGCGGTATGGCTAAACGATCAATCGCCTACGCAGAGACAATTGGCGCCGAAGCAATTCAAGTATTTACATCTAATCCGCGTGGTTGGGCGATGCCTGAAACCAACCATGATGCCGATGCAATTTTTCGTGAGAAAGCATCAGATCTCGATTTAGAAGTCTATGTACATGCACCTTTTCTAATTAACTTGGGCTCACCAACCGAGGCGACTTACCTTAATTCTCTGGCATCAACAGAGTATTCATTAAAGCGGGGCAAGGAAATTGGCGCACTCGGAGTGGTGGTTCACACTGGATCTGCCGTTAACGAAGATTTCATTGCCAAAGCTTGGAAGCAGATCAACAAAGGAATGATGCCAATTCTTAACGCACTTACCGATGATGCTCCGATGTTGCTTTTGGAGCCAACTGCCGGCCAAGGACAATCATTGGTTAAGCGTCTAGAAGATCTTGAAAATTATCTAAAGGCTCTGGAATATCATCCAAAAGTTGGTATCTGTCTTGATACTTGCCATGTGTTTGCCGCTGGTCATGACATTGCAAAAAAGGGTGGGATGAAAGAGACGCTTGACCTACTTGTTGAAGTTGCTGGTGCTGAAAGAATTCAATTGATCCATGCCAACGATTCAATGGATGTTTGTGGAGCGCTGAAAGATCGCCATCAAAATATCGGTGATGGATTTATCGGAGTTGATCCATTTAAGGAGCTTCTTAAGCATCCAGCCGTTGCAAACGCGCCACTAATTCTGGAGACACCTGGAATGGAGCCAGAACATGGCAAAGAAGTTGAACTTTTGAAAAAGTTGCGTGGATGAACGCTCGTCATCAACTTCAACTTCGCCTTGCACCTTGGGCGCTCTTAGCAGTTTCGGCTTCGTGGGGCGCAGCATTTGTCCTGATGAAACCAGCA
>CANGVO010000032.1 GCA_947457445.1 Actinomycetota bacterium
TCCAAGTCCATCGACAATTTTTGCTAATCCCTCAATTTGTTCGGGTTGATAGAACTGCGCTTCATCACAAATAATGTAATCAATTCGATCACCCAGAGAGAGTCTTTCAACGACCAATCGATGTATATCCAAATCCGGATCTACTTCGATAGCCGCACTTTGCAGACCTAAGCGAGAGGAGATAACTCCGCTACCTGCACGGTCTTTGCTAGTGAAAATCAGCCCAGTGCGTCCGCGACTTTTATGGTTGTGCGCCGTCTGCAGTGCAAGCGTTGATTTGCCGCTATCCATAGTTCCGCAGTAATAAATCAGTTCAGCCACAGGCGGCATCCTGCCATCTAAATTGCGATCTCGCAGTATTGCTCATCAAATCAACCCTAAATCCGCGAGAACGCCACCTAGTTCTAGGGATAGCGAGCGGCTGATATCTACGCTGATGTGCGAAGCATCTCTATATGCGACCATGCCATTTACGATGGCAGGACAGTTAATGTCGCATAGCCACGGGGTTGGGTTTACTTTTATGAAATTCCCTGCGATACGAGGGTCTGACTTTTCATTTTCATTGCATTTATCTGCATCATTAGATGCCAAGCAATTTGGTATATCCCGAGAAGGTTTAGGCGTATCCGATATGTAAATCAGTTTGGGAGATACGTTTTGCAACTTTTGATAGGCGATTCTTTGTCCTTGCGCCCACCAGGATGATCGAGAACCGAATTGACTTGGTACCTGGAAATGTTGATAACCGCTGAGGATAATCGCAGCAGGCTTCAGCTCCTGCATTCGCTTTAAACTATTTTCACGCCACTTGAAACAATCTGCGTTCTTATAGGCACCCACCTGGACTTTTCTTACCTCTGGCGCAGGGCAAGCGGATTTTGTGAGGTTTACCAATCTAAAATTATTCTTCTTAGCTAATTTCTCTAAGGCTGGAAACCATTGCGCAGCATGCGAATCTCCGTAAAGCACAATCGTCTTCTTTGCTGATAAATCACCGTAAGTACAGTCAGGTGATAAAACATTGCCATTATTAACATGACATCCATCCATGTAAACCTTGGGCTTGGCCATGATTGCTGCAATCGATACTGATTTACCATTTCCAATAGAGATTGCGCTTTGATCGGAAAGCAAGATACCGGCGCCAATTAGTGAACAAATAAGCGTACCCGCGATTGAAACTCGCAAAACTTTTGTCGGAGAAAAGTCTCTATTGGCAATTGGTCTCTCAATCCAGCGATGAGTTAGATCCGCGGCAAGTGCTGTTAAAACGATAAAGAAAATTCTCTCAAGAAGAGTTAAATCACGGCCAAATCGGGTGCTTGGCAGAACCAAAAGGGGCCAATGCCATAGATAGAACGGATAGGAGATTTGGCCCAACCACTGAACAATTCTTAACCTCGAGAAATCATTAAATATTGGTGGCCATGCCGCAATTGCTGCGATCAGGATTGCGGTACCAATAGTTGGCAGCAAGGCGTTGTAGCCTGGAAATGGTGTTCTTTCAGAGAATGCCAATACGGAGGCAAACAATAAAAACGCCGCGGCCCAGACGACTAGCGATGAAGATGCCGACCTTCGGCTAAAAACAGTCTTCGGAATAAAGAGAAGAAGTGCTCCTATTCCCAATTCCCAAGCTCGGGTTGGAAGAGAATAAAACGACCAGATTGGATTTGCCTCAGTCAAATAAAGAGAAAGTAAGAAAGAGATGGAGGTAATCACAGTAACTCCGACACCAACCGCGCGACGCCCTCCGAGTTTCCAAAGTGAAAATATGGCTATCGGCCAGAAGATGTAGAACTGTTCTTCGACTGCAAGTGACCAATAGTGAATGACTGGTGAGGGAGTGGCATTTAGGTTTTGGTAGTCGTTTTGCCAAAAGGCAAAGAGATAGTTTGAAACGTATAACGATGCGGCAAGAACGTCTTTTCCTAAATCCGTGCGAACTGTCGCAGGAAGTACCAACCAAGAAAATATTGCGGTGAGTGCCAAAATTCCGAGCGATGCGGGAAGCAATCGCTTGGCACGCCGAAGGTAGAAACTGCGATATTTAAAGGTTCCAGTGTTTCCAATTTCCTTGATGATTAGGCCAGTTATCAAGTAACCGGAGATCACGTAAAAAATATCGACGCCAACAAATCCACCGGGGGATAGCTTGGCATGGAAAAGTACTACCAGCGTCGCTGCGAGAGCGCGCAAAGCCTGGATTTGATGAATGCGAGGTTTAGCGCTCAAACCTTCACCAAAGAAATTATTTCAATATCTGGGTATTTATCTGAGATTAGATTTCGGCCTTCCAAGAAAGACAATTCAATCAGCACTAGAACAGCAGTTACTTCTGCGCCACATTTGCGAGAGAGTTCGATAGCCGCCGATAAAGTTCCACCCGTAGCTAAAACATCATCAACAATTAACACCTTCTGATCTGGAAGAAAAGCATCAATATGAACTTCTATCTCGTCATCTCCGTATTCCAGACCATATTTTGCTGAGAAAGTTTCGAAGGGTAATTTTCCACTTTTACGAATCGGCACAAAGGATCGATCGGTATGAGTGGCTAAGGCAGAACCAAAGATAAAACCACGAGCTTCGATACCTGCAATAACCTCTGCACCCGAACCATGCTTGGCCATTTCATTCAATACAGTTTTAAATGCTGCTGCGTTGGCCAACATCGGAGTAATGTCTTGAAAGAGAATTCCTGGTTTTGGATAATCAGGAATCTGTCGAATGAGTGAAAGTGCGCCTTGCAGGTTCATAGGCCACCAATTCCATCATACATATTGTGTCCGAGAGGGGACTTGAACCCCTAAGCCCTTGCGGGCACTAACACCTCAAGCTAGCGCGTCTGCCAATTCCGCCACCCGGACGAGTGCGACGGTAACGATAGCAATCTCAAGGGCTCTGACGCAAAAGGATGAGCGAGATTTCCAGCTTTTTAAGGGAGAATGACAACATGAGTAAATCTGCCAGTTCTACATTTTCGGACGTCGAAGACGAAGCGATTCGCATATGTCAGGAACTCATTCGTATTCCGAGCGTTAACTATGGAGAAGGCAAAGGAGACGAATCAGCGGTTGCCGCTTACGTTGTTGCTTCACTTGCAGAAGTTGGAATTGAATCTAAAATTTATGAGTCTGCGCCTAATCGTTGCAATGTAATAGCGCGGATTTCGGGTAGCGATTCAACTCGTCCTGGTTTGGTTTTACATGGACATATCGACGTCGTACCGGCAAATGCTGCTGAATGGTCGGTTGATCCCTTCGGTGGCGTAATTAAAGACGGCATGATTTGGGGACGTGGCGCTGTCGATATGAAAAATACCGACGCAATGATTTTGGCAATCGTTCGCGACTGGGCGCGGCGGGGATATAAACCACCGCGCGATATTGTTTTAGCATTCTTTGCAGATGAAGAAGCCGGAATGACTTACGGATCTCGTTTCATGAGTTCGAAACATCCAGAGGTCTTCGCGGGATGCACCGAGGCGATTTCTGAAGTTGGTGGATTCTCAGTAACAGTTGCTGACGGCAAGCGACTGTACTTTGTTGAAGCCGCACAAAAAGGAATTCATTGGATGAAGTTAACCGCCACAGGCCGCGCGGGCCATGGCTCGATGATGAATGAAGAAAATGCGATTACTGCTCTCACTGAAGCAGTTGCCAAGATTGGAAAATTCCAATGGCCGCAACGTTATACCCAAACAGTTAAAGATCTATTTCGTGAAGTTGCTCGCGTAACTGGTAAGGCCTACGATGAAAAAGATTTGCGTCCGTTACTAAAAGAAATTGGATCAACTGCCCGCATGATCGGTGCAACGTTACAAAACACCGCCAACCCCACGATGTTAGAGGCGGGCTATAAGGCCAATGTAATCCCAGGTTCCGCCAGCGCCGTAATTGATGGTCGTTTTCTTCCGGGTTATGAGGATGAAATGAATTCAACTATTAGGTCGATAATCGGTCCTGATATTCAAATCGAGACCATTTCTCGCGACATAGCGTTGGAAGTAGATTTTAATTCACCTTTGGTTGAGGCGATGAAAGCTGCGATTCTTCGTGAAGATCCTGAAGGGATACCAGTTCCGTATCTAATGAGTGGCGGTACTGACAATAAAGCTTTATCTGAACTTGGAATAGTTGGCTACGGTTTTTCACCTTTACGTCTACCCGCGGACTTAGATTTCATGTCGTTATTTCACGGAGTCGACGAACGCATCCCAGTCGATGGAATCAGATTTGGCGTCAGGGTTCTGGCTGATTTCCTCGAAAATGTTTAAATAAAAAGAGCGTGTTTATTCAGCTGAAATTTCATTTAAAGCGGTCCTGACTACATCCGGAAGAGTGATTTCTTCGCTGGCTAAAATTCCGCGCAGTTGCGCACCGGTTCTTGCTCCTACCAGAGCGCTTGTAACGCCGGGGAAATCTCGAACCCAAGCTAGTGCAACTTCTAGTGGTGAATAACCTAATCCTTGTGCTGCCACGCTTACTGCCTCAACTATGCGACGTGATCGTTCATTTAAATACGGCTCGATAAATGGCGCAAAGTGCGGAGTTGCTGCGCGCGAGTCAGCCGGTATTCCACTTCGATACTTTCCAGTTAGCGCACCTCGTCCGAGCGGGGACCAAGCAATAAAACCTCTGTTTAGTGCAACGCTGCACTGCAGTACATCTGACTCCACACCTCTGGATAAAAGTGAGAACTCGTTCTGCATCGACGTTATTGGCGCCTTAGAAGTATTAGATTCCTGCAGGGTTATAGCTCTAGCGCTTTGCCAACCGTTGAAATTCGATATGCCGACGTAACGTGCCCGTCCTGATGAGTATGCCCAATCGAGTGCCGATAATGTGTCTTCAATAGGAACGTTTGAATCCCAAACTTGCACTTGCCAAAGATCCACGTGATCAGTACCTAAGCGATTTAACGATCTATCTAAAGTTGCCATTAGCGAAGTTCTTGATGCGTCGGTATTTAATGAACCGTCTTGGTATGCAACGCCTGCCTTTGTTGCGATGACTACATCTTCGCGACGAAATAAAGTGCCGATCAGTCCACCGATTACTCGCTCGGCATCCCCGTCCCCGTAATGACTTGCACAGTCCAAGAAATTGCCGCCAGCTTCTATAAACGCTCTGGCCTGATCTGCGGCTTCGTGGGTATCGGTATCGCGCCCCCAGGTCATCGTTCCCAAGCCAAGACGGGAGAGTTGCAATCCTGAGTTACCTGCCTGGCGTAATTCCATGCCGCGACCCTAGCAAGACGAGTCCATAAATTATCGCTAACCTTCCAACATGACACGGATACTTCTAATTCGTCACGCCCATTCAGTTGCAAATAATCGAGGAATTTTGGCGGGCAGAGCCACTGGCGTGGTGCTAACTGAACATGGGAAGAAGCAAGCAGTTGAACTCGCGGAAAGATTAAACGGGATTAGCGTCTCTTCAATTCACATCAGCCCCTTAGAGAGATGTCATCTAACAATCGCTCCATTTCTGGAATCGACAACCGGTGCAAAGGGGCCGCAGGTTCTAGTCACCGAAGATCTATCTGAAGTGGATTATGGGAAATGGACCGGCAAAAAATTAACTTCCTTGTATCGCCATAAGTTATGGAAGACCGTACAAAATCGCCCTAGCGCTATGTACTTTCCTGACGGTGAAGGTCTTGCCGGTGTTCAAGTACGTGCCATGCGCGCCCTTCACACGGCAGCTGCGATGCCGGGCAATCAAATATTGGTGAGCCACGGTGATGTGATCAAAAGTATTGTCTCTGCGGTTTTAGGATCTCATCTCGACCATTTCCAAAAAATAGTTATTGATCCTGCTTCAGTGACTGTTTTAGATTTTAATGGAACTGATTTTCGGGTAATAACGCTGAATTCAACCTCAGCTGCGCTATCCGATTTAGCGCCTATCAAAAAGAAATCGGCAACCAAAGCACTGCTTGGCGGCGGGGCTGGGACATCGAAATCTAAATGAGTTCAAGAATTTTGCTTTTCGATCCTGCTGAACGCTTTGTCGTTGGCACGGTTGGCGTTCCAGGAGAGCGCACCTTTTATATTCAGGCCCGAGATAGAAGCCGACTGATTTCAGTTTCTTTGGAAAAGGCTCAAGTATCAGCTCTTGCAGACCGGGTACTTCAAATTCTCCGTGAGGTTAGAAGCAGCGAACCACTAACTCCATTTGAGCGAGTTTCTCCGGATGACCAACCTTTGGAAAATCCGATAGATGAAGAATTTAGAGTCGGAGTTATTGGACTGGCTTATGTATCCGATCGCAGACTTATTGAGATTGATATGCAAGCGATCTCGGAATCTCAGTTTGAGAGCGACGAATTGATGGAAATTGATACCGATGGAGATCAAGATATTTTAAGAGTACTTATTCCATTAGGTTATGCCGAAAGTTTTGCAAAACGAGCAAATATCGTCGTCGGCGCTGGACGGGTTCCATGCCCATTTTGTGGTGGTCCAATTGATCCCGCAGGTCATCTCTGCCCGAGGTCGAACGGTTATCGCAGATAGAAATGACTACAGACATAGTGCAAATAGAACAATTGCTTATCGATATGAATAACGCATCATTGACCGTCACTGGCAGACTGATCGATGCATCCAATGCAACTTTATACGCCATGTGCACGGTTAAAAATTCGGGTGTTGAGAAAGAGTTTCCCTGTATCTATAAACCAATTGCAGGAGAGAGACCGCTTTGGGATTTTCCGGATGGAACTTTAGCCAATCGTGAGTATCTGTCTTTTCTTCTGAGTCATTGGCTCGGTTTGCACCTAGTGCCGCCAACTATTTTACGTGACGGTCCATACGGAACAGGAATGGTCCAAATGTGGATCGATATAGATCCCGAAATTGATTTGATGAGTTTCTATACACAAAATCATCCGAGACTTCGGTCGATGGCGCTCTTTGACATAATCATTAACAATACTGATCGGAAAATTGGTCACTTAATTCCAACCCCCGACGGACATCTCTACGGCTGTGATCATGGAGTTACCTTCCATCCCGAAGATAAATTACGTACTGTTCTTTGGCAATGGGCAGGGCAGGAGTTTTCTAAAGATGAAATTGCGCTCTTGCATCAAGCGAGAGAACTCTTTGAAGCGAGCAAACGTGTGATTATTGAAAGTTTGATAGATCTTGAAGAGATTGAAGCGACTATTGCCCGAATAGATCGCGCATTAATCGCGGGGATATTTTCGCAACCTAGTCCAGATTGGCCCGCAGTCCCATGGCCACCGTTCTAAGATAAATCCATGAACTCTTGGGCCAGCGTGGCGATTCCACCTTTAAATGAACGGTTTAAATTACCTGCCCTAAACATTTTCGATACCGCAGCCAGAAAAGTCTGCCCAGTTTCTGTCAAAACTACTTATCGTATGTATGTCTGCGGAATCACACCTTACGACGCTACTCACTTGGGGCATGCAAACACTTATTTAGCTTTCGATCTTTTGCATCGGTATTTACTCGCAACAGGCGCAATAGTTAAGTTCGTTCAGAATATTACTGATATTGACGACCCTCTTTTGGAGAGAGCAGTTCGTGATGGAGTCGACTGGCGAGATCTGGCAACTTCCCAAATCGATCTTTTTCGTTCCGATATGGTGGCGTTACATGTGTTGCCACCCAGTCATTACATCGGAGCGGTCGAAGCAATACCACTTGTCGTGGAAGCGATCTCGGCTCTAGATTCTGCAGGATCGGTCTATAAAGTTGATGAAGATTTATATTTTAGGGTGCATAACGATTCTGATTTCGGATCTCGATCACATCTGAGCCAAGATCAGATGCTAAAGATCTTTAGCGAACGCGGGGGAGATCCGGATCGTCCGGGAAAGAGCGATCCACTTGATGCGCTGTTATGGCTTTCCCAAAGACCAAACGAACCTGGCTGGCAGAGTAAATATGGTGTCGGAAGGCCCGGATGGCATATTGAGTGTTGCGCAATAGCTCTCAATTACCTAGATATAGATCCGCAGTCATCTACCTCAATAGATTTTCAGGGCGGTGGCAGTGATTTAATTTTTCCTCATCATGAAATGTCAGCTGCTCAATCAAAGGTGATGAATGGTAAAGAGTTTGCTTCCTATTATGTTCATGCGGGCATGATTGGTTTAGATGGTGAAAAGATGAGCAAATCTAAAGGTAATTTGGTCTTTGTTTCCAAGTTGTTAAATGAGGGCGTGGATGCGATGGTCATTCGTGTTGCTTTGCTTCGCCATCACTATCGCGCTGACCATATGTGGAACAATCAAGAATTGGATTCGTCCCGGGAATTCCTGGACGATTTACGTATTGCACTTTCTCGCCCCGAGGTTGCACCAACCGACAAAGCTATTGAGTCAATCATTGCGTCGCTGTCGGATGATTTGAATTCACCAAGAGCGCTGTCTGCAATACAGGAATGGATAACCGCAACAAAACAAGGTCAAGTTGGGGGAAGTCCTGGTGAATTAAGTCGGGCTATTGACGCACTTTTGGGAATAGCGATCTAATTTTCATTCTGTCGACGGAGAAATCTTTCCAACTCTCTCGCCAGTTCATCTCCTGAAACATCAGAGAGAGCCAACGTGTCTTTACTTTCTTCCAAAGCTTTTACGTACTCCGCGACATCACTGTCTTCGCGCGCTAATTCGTCAACTTCAGACTCCCACTCGCGTGCCTGAGCTGGAAGATCTCCCTGCGGCAAAGTTATCTCGAGGAAATCTTCTAACGCATTCAACAACGCAAGACTTGCTTTAGGTGATGGTGAATTGCTTGCGTAATGGGGAATTGCAGCCCAGAGCGAGACAGAATCTATTCCTCTGCGAACACATGCATCTTGGATGATGCCTAGAATTCCAGTTGGTCCCTCGTATTTGCTTACTTCTACGCCTAAACGCTTTGCTATATCCGGGTGCGCACCGCTGCCGGTAACGGAAATCGGCCGAGAGTGTGGTGCATCGGCCAACATTGATCCCAAAGTTAAGATCATTGAAACTTCCAAATCGTCTGCCAAATCTAAAAGATCTTGCGTGAAAGATTTCCAACGCATTGATGGTTCAACACCACGAACAATAACAAAATCAAATTCATAATCGGGCATCTGCAATCCAAATACCTGAGTTCCTGGCCAGGTTAAAGATCTAATTTGAGAATCATCAATTTCAACCATTGGTCGGTTAACTTGAAAATCA